>NZ_JAHRVT010000034.1:0-32190 GCF_019090545.1 Cycloclasticus sp.
ACAGGGATTCGAACCCTGGAAGGGTTTGACCCCTTGCCGGTTTTCAAGACCGGTGCATTCAACCGCTCTGCCATCTCTCCAGTTTTAAGCGATTATATTGAGAGCAATCATTAAATGTTTTGCTTTCAAGCCGCGCATATTACTTAAGTCTGAGGATTTTTTCCAGCGGAATTGTTAAAAGACTTGAAGTATTTTATTGAATACGTAAGATTGAACCTTCTATGCGGTACAGAGTCATATCTGTTGAGCATTTTTTAATTATCAATGAGGTATTTTAAGTGAACCAATTTAATCAATCTATTTCTCGTAGTGAAGAGAGTATTTTAGCTACCAATAAGGTGTTAAAAAACACCTATATGCTACTTGCCATGACATTACTCTTTAGTGCAGGTACTGCTGCATTATCAATGAGCTTAAACCTTCCACACCCTGGGTTGATCATTACATTAGTCGGCTACTTTGGCTTACTATGGCTAACAACAAAATTTAGAAATAGCTCTATGGGTATTGTTTGCGTATTTGCTTTAACCGGCTTTATGGGAATAACACTCGGTCCTATCCTTAATATGTATATCAGTGCCTTTTCAAACGGTCATGAGCTGATCATGACATCGTTAGGCGGTACAGGTGTTATTTTTCTAGGCTTATCTAGCTACGCACTAACCACTAAAAAAGACTTTAGCTTTATTTCTGGTTTTTTAATGGTGGGTATTTTAGTGGCTTTCTTAGCAGGTATTGGCGCTATGATCTTTAACATCCCTGCTTTATCTTTGGGTGTTTCTGCTATGTTTATTATGTTGATGTCCGGCATGATTCTTTATCAAACTAGCGAAATTATTCATGGTGGTGAAACCAACTATATTATGGCAACCGTGTCGCTATACATTAGTTTATTCAACTTATTCACTAGCCTTTTACACATACTCGGTGCAGTAAGTGGTCGTGAGTAGTCTTTAGCTTTACCCATAAAAAAAGCCCCTTTTAGGGGCTTTTTTATGCGTCGATTATTTACAACGTAATCGAGGTGACTTTTCCCATATAAGGTTGTAAAGCATCAGGGACTTTAATGGACCCATCGGCTTGCTGATAATTCTCCATCACGGCAATTAACGTCCGACCTACCGCTAAACCCGAACCATTAATCGTATGCACTAACTCTGGTTTACCTGTTTCTGGGTTACGCCAGCGCGCTTTTAACCGGCGTGCTTGAAAATCATTAAAATTACTACACGATGAAATTTCGCGATACGCCTCTTGACCAGGTAACCAAACCTCAAGATCATAGGTTTTTGTTGCCGAAAAGCCAGTATCACCTGAGCACAACAACATGAGGCGGTAAGGCAAGTTCAACGCTTGCAAAATACTCTCTGCATGTTGAGTTAACTGTTCATGAGCCTGTTCAGAATCAGACGCCTTGACCACTTGAACCAACTCAACTTTTTCAAACTGATGTTGGCGAATCATGCCTCTTACATCCCTACCATAGGCGCCTGCCTCACTTCTAAAACAAGGCGTATGGGCAACAAACTTTAGCGGCATTTGGTCTGCAGCGATAATCTCATCACGCACTAAATTCGTAACAGGCACTTCTGCCGTTGGAATTAAATAATACGGCGAGTCGTCTGAAATTTTAAATAAATCTTCTTCAAACTTAGGTAACTGCCCCGTTCCTAACAAACTGTCTTTATTAACAAGGTATGGCACATAAGTTTCTTTATACCCATGCTGATCGACATGCATATCTAACATAAACTGCGTCAATGCACGTTGAAGCCTAGCTAATGGACCCGATAGGGTAACAAAACGTGAACCCGCTATTTTTGCACCGGCTTCAAAATCTATTCCCGCCAATGATTGACCCAAATCCACATGGTCTTTAACGTCAAAATCGTACTGCGGTATCACGCCCCATTTACGAAGCTCAACGTTATTCTCTTCATCTTTACCGAGTGGTACATCATCAGCAAGAATATTGGGTAATGAGAGCTGAATAGCCTGCAATTTGGACTGGATTCCCTGTAATTCCGTTTCAGCGGCCTTTAACTCATCACCTAATTGAGAAACACTGTCTAATAAAGGCTGAATATCTTCGCCTTTGGCTTTCGCCATGCCTATCGACTTGGAGCGTTTATTACGTTCGTTTTGTAAGTTTTGAGTTTTCACTTGAATATCTTTACGCTGTGTTTCAAGCGCATTAAATACCTCTAGATCCAAATCAGCACCATGACGTTGCATGGCTGTTTTCACTTCTTCAGGGTTGTTTCTTAAAAGCTGTGGGTCAAGCATGTAGCTTTCCTTTTTAAATTTAGTTTAGTGGTGGTGTTCAGCTAACCAACTAAGGGTTTGACTGACATTGAAATTTTCTTTTACATGTTTAATTGCCATCAACACTTTTTCTGATTGATCAAAAAATTCAATGGTAACAGGCAAATCAAACGACAAATCAATTAACGACGAGTCATGCATCTTTCCCGATAAGCCATAGCCCTCAACGCCTCTATAAGCCGTTGCGCCAGAGATGCTTTCATGATCATGAAGGTATTGCATAATATTATTAAGCTGATGATCCGCTTCGGTTAAATAAATTCGAGCGATTCTGACTGATTCTGTTTTCATAATTGCCTCGCGATTAGCAGGCCAACCCAAGCAGCTAGCACGCATAAAATGACGCTAGCTAAAACATTAACAATGGCCTTTATTACATAACCTTGCTCAATTAAATTAATGGTCTCTATTGAGAAGGTAGAAAATGTTGTAAACGCACCCAAAAAGCCAACCAATAACACTGCTCTTACTTCAGGTGAAACCGACAAACGCTGCAAAAATAGTTCGTACAACAGTCCCATTAATAACGAACCAATAACATTAACAACCAAGGTTCCGTAAGGGAACCCACGGCCAAGCCAGCTATATATGCCCGTCGATACAATAAAGCGCATCACTGCGCCGACTGATCCACCTGCTGCTATTGCCAGAAGTTGAGCCATTAAATTACCATTAATGCTAATTAATTAAAGCCTTCATTTTACTGTCATCTGGCGCTTCAAGCACCTTTTTTTCGGTCACAATCGTTAATATTTGGCTCAACTCATAGCACGTTATCAATTGTTAGCACCCTATCCTCACTAATACCTCACCAAAAACCCAGCTTTTAATACAAAAATCGCCGCTGAACCAAAAAGCTACTATCAGGCGCTAACAACACTTTTGAGCCTACTTTTTTATCAAATGGCTAGGGCTTGCGTACTGTTTAGATCTAGCTATACTTTATTATCACGTCATGACTGCTGGCCCTATTTAACACTTACTATTATCGCGTCATCTAGCCGAGCGAATGGCGCCCTATATTAAAGTTTCTGGTTTCATCACTTAATTATGCAAGTAAGTCTTCAAATTAATGCCCGCTGGGTTATCACCGTAGATGCTGACGATAACGTTTTAAAAAATCACGCTGTTATCATTCAAGACGATATTATTATTGATGTTTTACCTCAACAAGATGCGAAGAAATACAGCCCCGTTGAACTAATAGAATGTAACGATCACGCCTTAGCACCCGGTTTTATAAATGCGCACACTCATGCGGCTATGAGCCTCTTAAAGGGCCTTGCTGATGATTTACCGCTAAACGAATGGCTAAACGACCACATCTGGCCTGCTGAAACAGCTTTAGCCGATAGTGATTTTGTCAAAGACGGTACTGAGCTTGCCATTGCAGAAATGATTAGGGGCGGCACAACCTGTTTTAATGACATGTACTTCTTTATCGACCAGACTGCAACTGCCGTCTCGAACACGGGTATAAGAGCATGTCTTGGTATTCCGGTTATAGATTTCCCAACGCGTTGGGCTAAAGACTTAAATGAATATATCAGTAAAGGCCTTGCAGTTCATGATCACTTCCGTAGCAATGAACTCATTCATTTTACCTTTGCCCCGCACGCCCCTTATACCGTTTGTGATGATTCTTTAAAAACCATTCAACCCATCATGGATGAACTGGGCTTGGCGATGCATATTCATTTACACGAAACAGAAAATGAAGTCGAACAGTCAATTGCCAAACATGGTGTAAGCCCTATCGCACGATTAAACAATCTTGGCCTATTAAACCCCGACTTAATGGCCATACATATGACCCACCTAAGCGCCACCGATATTCAGTTAATCGCCGAACACCGCGTTAATGTTATACATTGCCCCGAATCAAACTTAAAACTTGCCAGTGGTTTTTGCCCTGTTGATGAATTAATCACGTCAAATATTAATATTGCTATTGGAACAGACGGTTCGGCTAGCAACAATGATATTGATATGTTGGGTGAAACCAAAACGGCTGCGCTGTTAACCAAAGGCCGCACTAAACAAGCAGATGCATTACCCGCAAAAACTGCTTTGCGTATGGCTACCATAAACGGCGCGAAAGCCCTACGATTAGATAAAAAAATAGGCTCCCTTGAAATTGGAAAACAAGCCGATATGTTCGCAATAAATCTTAATAGCATTGAAACTCAACCTATTTATGATGTTATTTCTACACTGATTTATTCTGCAAACCGCTCTCAAATTACTGATGTATGGGTTGCTGGCCAACGTTTAATGCAAGATCAGCAATTAACCACCCTGGATGAAGCCCAGCTAATTGAAAAAGTAAAACACTGGCAAAGAAAAATTAACCCGTTTCATCATCAACCCAATAAAGCGGTGTAAAATAATCAAATGACGCAGACTAAAGACAATGTAAACCCAAGTGAAATCGAAAAATTTAGCGCTATGGCTTCCCAGTGGTGGGACACCGAGGGCAACTTTAAAACACTGCATCAAATTAACCCGTTACGTCTTAACTTAGTTGATAAAACAGTTTCGTTGTCCGGCAAAGATGTTTTAGATGTTGGCTGTGGCGGCGGTATTTTATCTGAGTCAATGGCGCTTAAAGGCGCTAATGTAACGGGTATTGATTTAGGCAAAGAACTGCTAGACGTTGCTGACCTTCATAGTTTAGACAGCGGTGTTTCCGTCAATTACCAGCACATCAGTGTTGAAGCATTGGCCAGCCAAAAACCGGAGCAATTTGACTGTGTTACCTGCATGGAAATGCTCGAACATGTTCCTGACCCGGTAGCAATTATTAACGCGTGTTCAACACTCGTTAAACCGGGCGGCTACGTTTTCCTATCCACCCTAAATAGAAACCCAAAGGCCTACCTATTATCCATTATCGGTGCCGAATACATCCTCGGCATGATGCCCAAAGGCACACATGATTATGCCAGCTTCATAAAACCTTCCGAACTAGCCTTATGGGCACGACAAGCAGGTTTAACACTGGAAGATAGCCGAGGTATTGAATACAACCCTTTTAACAAGTCCTTCTCTATGTCCGATGACATCAGTGTGAATTACATTTGCGTCTTTAAAAAGACGGTCTAATCCATTATGTCCATTGCAATGCATGATTGGCAAGTCGATGCGGTTTTATTTGACCTTGATGGCACCTTAGTCGATACCGCGCCAGACCTTGCCGCCGCATTAAATGTCGCCTTAGTACAAAACAATCAGCCAGCGTTACCTTATGAAACGATACGACCTATCGTCTCAAACGGTGCTAATGGTTTAATAGAGCTCGGCTTTGGGTCTGCCCTATCCAGTGACCAGCATGAAAAAATTAAAGCATCCTTACTTGGCCATTACCAACAAAACATTGCTAATGAATCAACACTATTTGATGGATTTGAAGACAGCTTACTGTTTCTTGAAAAACATCAAATCCCTTGGGGTATTGTGACGAATAAACCAGCCTATTTAACACTGCCCCTCTTAGAGAAATTAGCGCTAATTAATAGAGCCAGTTGTATCGTTTGCGCTGATCAGGTCAACCACCCAAAACCACACCCCGAATCTATTTTATTAGCCTGTAAACAGCTGGATGTTTTACCCATGAACGCACTCTATCTTGGTGATGCAGAACGTGATATTCGTGCAGGTCGATTAGCTGGCCTAAAAACAATAGCCTGTACCTTCGGTTACATTCCAGACAGTATTGACTTTAATGACTGGCAAGCTGATAGATATATTGATAAACCCGCCGATTTATTAACATCTCTACAACCCTTACTCTAAGCGCATCAATTAATCATGGCTGGCATTAACGATATTTTTTTCCTTTTAGGTGGCATCGTCATAGGCCTTATTAGCGGTTATTTGCTCATGTTACGCACTAACACAGCACTTAAAAAAGAATTACTGACGCATGAAACACGCCAAGCCATTGAAAAGGAGTTAAGAGAAAAAACGAAGGCCGATGAAGACAGTATGATGCAAAACTTTCGCGATAGTTTTTCTGCCTTATCCAGCCAAGCATTACGAGACAATAATGAAGAGTTTCTAAAACTTGCTAGAGAAAACTTTAGCAAACAACAAATGACCGTCGAAACGCGCTTAAATGAAAAAGAGAGAGCCTTTAGCGAGATGGTCTCCCCGATTAAAGAGATACTTAAACAAACCGATGAACAACTCAAAAAACTAGAGGCCGATCGACAACAAACTCACGGCTCAATCAGTCAATATTTACAAAATATGACTGAAACCCAGCACCAGTTACACAGTGAAACACGAAATCTTGTTCAAGCCCTAAGACGGCCTGAAGTCCGTGGCCAATGGGGCGAACTAACCTTAAAGCGTCTTGCCGAATTAGCCGGGCTGGTAGAGCACTGTGACTTCTTTCAACAAGAAAACTTAAACACCCAAGAAGGTGCTATGCGACCTGATATGATCATTCGCATGCCAGACCAACGCGATATTGTTGTTGACGCTAAAACACCTCTTGACGCCTATCTATCGGCTACCGAACAAAGCAAAGATGGCGAACGAAAAGCACACCTTATCCGACACGCAAAGCAAGTAAGGGATCGAGTCAAAGAGCTATCGAAAAAGGCTTATTGGTCACAGTTTAAAAACACACCCGACTTCGTTGTTCTGTTTATACCCGGCGACCAATTTCTTAGTGCCGCCTTAGAGCAAGACCACTCACTACTTGAAGATGCACTCGCTCAACACGTTATCTTAGCAACGCCCACCAGCTTGGTCGCCTTACTAAGAGCAATAGCATTTGGTTGGCGCCAACAAGCCAGTAGCGAAAACGCCGAAGCGATTCGAAAACTCGGTGAAGAAATGTACTCCAGACTAACAACCTTTGTAGAGCACATCAGTAAAATTGGTAGCTCCTTAGAGAAAAGCGTAGATCATTACAACAAAGCGGTGGGCTCTTTAGAGCGGCAAGTCTTCCCGAATGCACGTAAATTTAAAGACCTTGGTATAGAAACACGCAAAACCATGTCTGAAATAGAACCCATTGAAAAAGCAACCCGAAAACCAACACCTATCAGCAATATAAAAGATGACTAAACCTATAATAATCAACCCGATAAACCTTCAGCCTCAGGCGCTCAAAGATCACGTTTACTTAGTAACTGGCTCAACCGGAGGCTTAGGGCGAGAAACTGCCCTTGCACTTGCCAAACTCGGTGCAACAGTGGTTTTAACCGGCAGAAATGAAAAGAAATTAGAAGCCTTGTATGATGAAATAGAACAGGCCGGCAACCCAACGCCTGCTATTGTTCCCTTTGATTTAAGCCAAGTAGACGAAGAGCTTTACCAGCAATTAATAAAATCTATTTATAATGAATTCAAAAGGTTAGATGGTATAGTTCATGCGGCTTGTGATATGGGAATCATTGGCCCCATTGGCAGCCAAGAAGGCTCGATCTGGCAGAAAGTTCTACAAGTTAATTTAAACTCAGCCGTGTTACTAAGCAAAGTTTGCTTGCCACTTTTACATCAGGCTAAACAACCATCTATCACTTTTATTTCTGATTCCTCTGCTCGCCAAGGAAAAGCCTACTGGGGCGCATACGGTGTTTCCAAGGTGGCACTTGAATCTTTCTGCGCCATGTTAGCAGATGAGCTAGAAGCAACGACTGTGGTCAGTAATGTCTTCATTCCAGGCCCCAGTATGTTACCGATTAGAAAGAAGACACATCCAGCTGAAGACGAAAAAAACCTAAGCTCGCCCACTGAATTAGCCAATAACTTGATTAACGTTATTCTTAGCGAGAAGTCTGGCCAGTGCTTTTCACATCAAGCCGACTGAGTCACAACCGACTTTAAGATTAAAACAAACTCTGCTACTTCTTGTTGAGTGTTTTGTTGCCCCAAACTTACACGAATAGCACTTAGGGCTCGCTTATCGGGCACGCCCATCGCCGTTAATACGGCGCTTGGGCTTTTACTATTGCTTGAACAGGCTGAGCCACTTGAGATTGCCACGCCTTTTTGGTCAAGCTGCATCAAAAGCATTTCCCCATCAACCGATTCAATAAGCAATTGACTTGTATTGGGTAGACGGTCAACATCTGAAGCAACTACCCTCACCCCTTCAATGCCTTTAACCCCTGCTTCTAATGCTTGCTGAAGAGCTAACAAGTGCCTAGAGCGATTATCCAGCGTTTGTTGGGCTAACTCAGCTGCCCGCCCAAAACCAATAATAGCCGCAGCATTTTCAGTGCCGGGCCTAATATTCATTTCTTGCCCACCACCATAAAGCATAGGCATTAACGACGTTTTTTTATCGTGAATAACCGCGCCAACACCTTTTGGGCCATAAATTTTATGACCTGATATAGACATTAAATTGACACCCAATGCATTAAAATCAACGGGTATTTTACCAACTGATTGAACCGCATCCGTATGAACAATAGCGCCCTTTTCTTTAGCCAACGCAGCTAATGGTGCTATATTTTGAAGCACACCAGTTTCATTATTAGCCTGCATAATACTCACTAGGCCAGTGTCCTCGCTAAGACCACGTTTTAGTGTATCTATTGAGATCAGGCCATTATCATCAACGGCTAATTGATCAAAAAAGAAACCTTTTTTTGACAACTGGCGTATTGGCTCAACCACAGAAGGATGCTCTGTAGCGCCTAATAAAAGGTGTTGTTTGTTCGAACAAACAGCCGCTGAGATACAAAGATTATTTGCCTCAGTTCCACCACTGGTAAAAATAACTTGCTCAGCACTCACATTAACAAGGTTAGCCACGTGTTGCCTTGCTTGTTCAATCGCTGTTTTAACCACCCGCCCGTGTCTGTGCAAACTGGAAGGGTTACCATAAAAGGTCGTTAAGAATGGCTCCATCGCTTCAAAAACAAGAGGATCTATCGGCGATGTCGCATTATTATCAAAATAAATCATCAGTGTTCTAAATTCTAGCCTTCTTTAGCTCGCGCTTCTGGACAAGTAGAACCTGTTCCATCATCAACCGGTTCACTGTTAATTTCTTCGACCGACCGATCATCCATTCCACCACCCAATGATTTTATTTCATGGCACATGCGTTCCATTTCTTTATCCATTGTGTGGATATGCTCCAACATACTATTAATAGCTACCGCTACTGGGTCAGGTAGTTCTTGAGAGGCGCCGTATGCGTCAAAACCAATTTTTTTAGCCATCTCTTCTTGCTCAGGACTTGGTTTAACAGAATCAGTGGTTGCAACACGACCGGGTATACCGACGATTGTGGTGTCAGCAGACACCGATCTAACAACAACCGCATTAGAGCCAATCCTGGCATTATCACCTATCTCTATCGGCCCCAGCACTTTAGCACCAGCACCTACGACCACACCATTACCTAGCGTAGGGTGTCGCTTACCCTTTTTCCAACTCGTACCACCTAAGGTCACCCCATGATAGAGCGTACAATCATCACCAATAACAGCTGTTTCGCCAACCACGACGCCCATTCCGTGGTCAATAAAAAAACGCTTGCCTATCACCGCACCAGGATGTATTTCTATACCGGTTAACCAGCGTGAAAAATAAGCGATAAAACGAGAAATAAATTTTAAATTCACTCCCCACAGCCAATGATTTAAGCGATGAAGCAGGAGCGCATGAAACCCCGGGTAGGTCATGATCACTTCAATTTTGCTACGTGCCGCAGGATCCCTGTCAAAAACTATATTAATATCTTCTTTTAATTGGTTAAACATAATGCTTTTTTATTTAATAGTGACTCTATTCTAACGTGCGTGATTTTATTAACACATTTTTTTACAACGTTAGGCTTTTTTGATTCCATCTATCTTATTATTGATCGCCGTTAACACGCCACGTAGGATATTCACCTCTGTTCGATTAAGTTCAGAACGGTAAAAAATACGCCTGATGCGTTGTTGCAGCCTTTTAGTTTTATAGAGCTGTAGAAAATCTGTTTTCTCAAGCGTCTTTAAAAGGTGCTCAAAAAAACCTTCAAACTCTTGGCTGGTTGCAGGCCTATCTTCAACATCAGGTGATTCAATTACCTGTTCACCTATCACTGCTGAATACACCTCATAACATAACACTTGCACAGCAGATGCAACGTTTAATGAACTAAAATTTGGATTAGTTGGAATATGTAATAAGTGCTGACACAATTCCAACTCTTCATTCGTGAGCCCGGAGTTTTCTCGGCCAAACACCAACGCAACCTTTGCATTCTTTGCCGATGCAATGGCCAATTCACTGCCTTTTTTAGGGCCAACCTCTGACCAACCCAAATGCCTAATTCTAGCGCTAGCCCCCAAGACTAACTCACACGGCTCCAAGGCTTCTTTTAAACTATTATAAACATTTGCTGTTGCCAAAATATCATCGGCACCAGACGCACGTGAGGTGGCCTCAGAACTCGGAAATATTTTAGGGTTAACTAAGGCTAAATCACTAAGCCCCATATTTTTCATGGCCCGCGCTGTTGCGCCTATATTCCCAGGATGTGAAGTTTGTACCAACACAATCCTTATATTTGACAATATTTCGTTATTTTCATCGACTTTCAAAAGACATCCTCCGGCTGTATCTGTTATCCTTGCGCCACATAAATAGTTAGGCATCATCATGCACCCAATGTTAAATATTGCCATTAGGGCAGCAAGGCAAGCAGGCGATATTATAATACGTTCAGCTGACTCAATTGACACACTTAAGATAACTATTAAAAATCAAAATGATTACGCCACAGAAATTGACCGGCGTGCTGAAGAAGAAATTATTAATATCTTATTAAGTGCTTATCCCGATCACGGTGTTTTAGCCGAAGAATCGGGCTATCTAAATCAAGACGCTGAATATATTTGGATTATAGACCCTCTTGATGGAACCACGAATTTTATACACGGTTTTCCGCATTATGCGGTATCTATTGCTTTAAAAAGAGGCGATACCGTAGAGCAAGCCGTAATTTACGACCCTGTTCGTCAAGACCTATTTACTGCAACACGCGGTAAAGGGGCAATGCTGAACAACAGACGTCTACGTGTTGGCCGACAACGAAAAATCGAAGGTTCATTTCTAGGCACTGGCTTCCCTTTTAAGAACGATAAAGATATTGAACCTTACCTCGATATCTTTCGTGATATTTTCTCTTCCACCTCTGGTGTTAGACGTGCAGGAGCTGCTTCTTTAGATTTAGCTTATGTAGCTGCTGGAAAACTAGATGGTTTTTTTGAAATCGGTCTAAAACCTTGGGATTTTGCTGCTGGCGTCTTACTCATTCAAGAGGCTGGTGGTGTTGTTAGTGATTTTTCTAATAATCACGATTTCCACAAAACAGGTAACATTGTTTGTGGCAACCCTAAAATGCATCAGGCCTTATTAAACAAAATTACACCGCATGCAGAAAAAGTAATTAACAGTTAAACAACACACAAAACTTGATCAATAAAAAAGCCGCTATAAAAGCGGCTTTTTTATTACCAATTATCAGCTCATCAAGGAATTTTATCTAACTCATCTTGATCAACCTTAACAACCATCAGGTCTTCTTTCGTCACTCCCAAGGCAAGCGTTATGGGGCTAGCAACATAAATAGAAGAATAGGTACCAATTAACACGCCAACAATCAGCGCAAGTGCAAAGTCATGAATAATTTCACCACCTAAAACAAACAATGCTATTAACACTAACAAAGTTGTTAGCGAGGTCATCACGGTTCGAGTAAACGTCTGGTTTAACGAGATATTAACAACATCAACCGGTGAGCCTTTTCGCAATGTTCTAAAGTTTTCTCTTACACGATCAAACACAACAATAGTATCGTTCAATGAATAACCAATAATCGCTAAAATAGCCGCCAGTACTGTTAAATCAAATTCAAACTGAAAAACAGAAAAGAAACCAAGGGTAATAATAACGTCGTGCGCCAGTGCCGCCACAGAGCCTAAGCCAAAGCGATATTCAAAGCGAATAGCGACATAAATCAGGATACAGATTAAGGCATATAATAGTGCCAAACCGCCATCTTCTTGTAACTCTTCACCAACTTGCGGGCCAACAAATTCTGCCCGTCTTAACTCACCTTGTTGTGAGAAATTCTCATTCACCGCAGCCAACACCTTATTACTTAACGCCGCAGTATTTAACGCATCATTCGGTAATAAGCGGATAAGCACTTCTTTTGATGAACCAAAATGTTGTACCACAGCGCCACTAAAATTAGCCTCTGTTAACAAATTCCTTAAACTTTCCAGCTCAACTGCTTCGGGAAAGCTAAGCTCTACCAACGTTCCACCAGTAAAATCAATCCCTTTTTTTAACCCCATGGTCGCTAAAGAAGCGATAGAAACAATAATTAATAGAGTAGAAAAAATAAGCGCTATTTTACGTTTACTTAGAAAATCAATCTTGATTGTATGTTGATTACTCATAATTTAAATCTTCAGTTTTTCTATTTGACGACTACCAAAAGTCACATTGACTAATGCACGCGTACCAATAATAGCGGTGAACATAGAGGTTAAAATACCGATACTTAAGGTAATAGCGAAACCTTTAATAGGCCCTGTACCAAAACCGAAAAGGATAATCGCGGCAATCAATGTCGTGATATTTGCATCCGCAATGGTAGAAAAGGCTTTATCGTAGCCCGCCGCAATACTAGCTTGAGGTGAGTTTCCATTTTTAATCTCCTCTTTAATGCGCTCAAAAATTAGCACATTAGCATCTACCGCCATCCCCACTGTTAGCACAATGCCGGCAATTCCAGGCAGCGTTAACGTGGCTTGCAAGAGTGACAATACAGCAACGATAAAAACCAGATTAAAGGCCAAGGCCACATCGGCAAAAAGGCCGAATGTCTTGTAATAAATAGCCATAAAAATTAAGACTAAAACAAAACCAATCATCACAGAATTGAAGCCTTTATCAATATTATCTTGCCCTAGGCTTGGCCCAACCGTGCGCTCTTCAACAATATCAATCGGCGCAGCCAAGGCACCTGCTCTTAATAATAAAGCTAGATCACGTGCTTCAGCTGAATTATCTAAGCCTGTTGTTTGAAAACGGTTACTAAAGTGCCCACGAATGGTCGCCACATTAATCACTTCCTCGACGACTGTTTTGTAGCGTACCGGCTCGCCGTTAACCATTTTTATATCGGTTCTATTTTCAATAAATACAACCGCCATTGGTTTACCAATATTTTCTCGTGTGGTTTTGCTCATTTTTTTACCACCCGGACCATCTAATGACACAGAAACCATCGCGGAGCCTGTATCACCTTCTATCCCTGATGAAGCATCTACAATCTCATTACCGGTCACAATAACCTGTTTTTTCAACAGGATTTGGCCACCATCTCGACGGTTATATAACTTAGAACCAATCGGCACTCTTCCAGCTAATGCAGATGACACTGAATTTTGCGTATCAACCAGATGATACTCAAGTGTTGCGGTTGCACCTAAAATCTCTTTTGCACGAGCCGTGTCCTGGACACCAGGTAATTCAACAACAATACGGCTTTCACCCTGTCTTTGAATAACAGGCTCTGCAACACCTAACTCATTAACACGATTTTTTAACGTAATGATATTTTGCTGAACAGCATAGTTTCTTACGTCCATTAACTCATCATCTGACATCGTTGCCGTTAAGGTGGGCGTTGAGGACTCGCTAACTTCAGGCTTAAAGTCCCAAGTACGGAACTGAGACTCCAATTTGCTGATCGCCTCGTCATGAATCTGTTGGTTTCTAAATTTAATACCAACATTGTGGCCATTGACCATAACGCTTAGATAACGCAATTTATTTTCGCGCAAATATTGGCGAAAATCAGCCGCACCACGGTCTACTGCTTGCTTCTCAGCAGCTTGCATATCCACTTCCAGTAAGAAATGCACACCACCTCTTAAATCCAAGCCTAAATACATAGGCGCTGCATTTAACGAACGCAACCATTGAGGGGTTGTTGGCGCCAAATTAAGAGCCACAACATAGTTATTCCCTAAGACCGACTTAATAATATCAACCGCCTTAAGTTGATCATTCGAATGCTTGAAGCGCAACAAAATTTGGCTGTCATTCAACTCACCTTTTAATAAGGCAACACCTTTTTGTGCTAGCTGATCTTTTACATCAGCTAAAACAGAACTGTTGATGACCGCACCACGCAAAGGCGAAATTTGTACAGAAGGGTCTTCACCGTAAAGATTTGGTAGTGCGTAAATAATAGCAACAACTAACGCCATTATTATCATTAAGTTCTTCCAAGCAGGAAAATGATTCGTCATAACAATAACTCGTTTGGCAGTTTATTTTTTTGCTTTTCCAGCAGATGCGTATGTGCCTTTAGGCATTACCGTTGAAATTGAAGTCTTCATCACTTGAACCGATGTATTAGGCGCAATTTCAAGTGTAATAAAATGATCATCCACTTCTGTAATTTTACCCAGCAAACCACCATTGGTTACAATTTCGTCGCCTTTCTTAGCGCCTGCAACAAGTTGCTTGTGTTCTTTATTACGCTTTTGTTGAGGACGAATTAAAAGAAAGTAAAAAATAACAATTAACGCAATTGGAAAAAGTAATCCTTCGAACCCTGGTGCTGCTGCTTCTTGAGTTGCGGCTGCGGTATCTGCTGCGATGGCGTTTGAAACTAAAAAATCTAACATATTTTTTCCTTATTAATGAATTAACTCAATCACGCATTATGCCACAGCATCTCGTGTTTTGCCTTGCTGCTCATAAAAATCATCCACAAATTCTAACAAGCGCTCTTGCTCAATAGCCTGACGTAAGCCACGCATCAAGTCTTGATAATAATGAAGGTTATGAATCGTATTTAAACGCGAGCCTAAAATCTCTTTACACTTATCTAAATGTCGCAAGTAGGAACGCGAATAATTCTTACAGGTATAACACTCACATGCCTCATCAACTGGCTTGGTATCAAATTGATACTTTTCATTTCTTATTTTCACTAAGCCTTTACGGGTAAACAAATAACCATTACGTGCATTCCGTGTTGGCATAACACAATCAAACATATCAATGCCTTTTAACACCGCTTCAACAATATCTTCGGGTTTACCCACGCCCATCAAATAGCGCGGTTTATCACTGGGCATAGCCGGAACAATATGTTCCAAAACTCGCTCACGGTCGTCTTTAGGCTCACCAACAGACAAACCGCCAATCGCAAAGCCATCAAAATCAATTTGCTTCAGCGCTTCTAATGACCTGTCACGTAAATTTTCATACATGCCCCCTTGAACAATACCAAATAAGGCCGAAGGGTTATCGCCATGAGCATCTTTACTTCGCTTGGCCCAGCGTAGCGATAACTCCATAGATATACGCGCTTCTTCTTCGGTGGCTGGGTATGGTGTACATTCGTCAAAAATCATTACAATATCCGAGCCTAATTGCCGTTGCACTTGCATTGACTCTTCAGGCCCCATAAATACTTTTCGGCCATCCACCGGGGAACGGAAATGAACACCCTTCTCTGTAATTTTACGCATTTCATCCAAGCTAAATACTTGAAAGCCACCGGAGTCAGTCAAAATAGGCTTTTGCCAGTTCATGAAGTCATGCAAGTCACCATGCGCTTCAATAACCTCCACACCCGGACGCAACATTAAGTGAAACGTATTACCGAGCACTATTTCAGCACCGGTGTCTAATAACTCCTCTGGTGCCATTGCTTTAACCGTACCGTACGTGCCTACGGGCATAAAAGCGGGGGTTTCAATAGTACCGCGGTCAAACGTTAAACGTGCACGGCGGGCCTTAGCATCGGTATTTAATAAATTAAATTTCATATTATTCAGTTGTATCTGACATTTTTGTTAAAAACATAGCATCACCATAGCTAAAAAACCGATACCGTTGGGCTATTGCATGTTGATACGCCAATTTCATTCGCTGATAACCAGAAAATGCACTCACTAACATTAATAAAGTAGATTCAGGCAAATGAAAATTCGTTACCATCGCATCCACCACATTAAAGTGGTAACCCGGCGTAATAAATAAATCTGTATCGCCTGTAAAAGGCTTAATAGCCCCCTCTTTTGCTGCAGACTCTAATGAACGCATCGCCGTTGTACCCACAGCAATAACACGCCCACCATTTTTTTTAGTCGCTTCAATTTGTTGAACCGTTTGTTCATCTACCGTTAGCCATTCTTTATGCATAATATGGTCAGCAAGGTTTTCTTCTCTAACCGGCTGAAAAGTACCACTACCAACGTGCAAGGTGACATAAGCAAAGTTCACCCCAAGTGATTTTATGTCGTCAAGCAGGCGCTCATCAAAGTGCAGCCCTGCTGTTGGCGCAGCAACTGCCCCAGGTTTACGACCAAACACCGTTTGATAGCGTTCAATATCCAGCGTTTCATCGTCCCTATCAATATAAGGTGGTAATGGCATATGCCCGATGGCCTTCAACACAGTATCAATCGAGTCATCAAACGTAAGTTGAAACAAATCGCCTTCACGACCATCAACCAAACACTTATAACCATCATTTAAAATAATGTGGGTACCGGCTTTGGGTGATTTACTGCAACGAACATGTGCCAACGCCGTCTTATCCCCCATAACACGCTCAATAAGGATCTCTAACTTACCGCCTGTTTCTTTATGGCCGAACAGGCGCGCAGCAATAACGCGGGTATTGTTAAAAACTAACAGATCCCCTTCTCTCAATAACATCGGCAGATCAGCAAAAACCTTGTCGGAAAAGTCATTCTCACCCACCACCAGCAAACGGCTATCAACCCGCTTCTCTAATGGGTAGCGAGCAATCAATTCATTGGGCAAGTCGTAATTAAAGTCACTTTTTTTCATGGCGACGGATCTTAACAGGAACGACCCTCATCAGCGAGCGCAAAACAGGCTATTAAATTAAAATTTTAATAGAGTTTGAATTTGAAACTGTCTATAATGCCCACACTTATTTGCCGGGGTGGCGGAACTGGTAGACGCGCCGGATTCAAAATCCGGTTTCTTCGGAAGTGCCGGTTCGATTCCGGCCCTCGGTACCACTTAAGTTTTCAGTAATAGACTGAATCAGACCTCAAAGCCCATTACTAAAGGGCTTTGAAGCTCTTAACCCTCTCTTTACTTTCCGCAATAAACCGCATTAAACGGCATCTTTTGCCTTTCATTTACGCCATTTTTACGCCACAATTTACGCCAAGTTATTTTTAACGGGGGCTTTGATGGCTAAACCAAGAAAAGTTAATGGTAAATGGCGAGTTGAATTCAGGCGTAGTAGTTGTACTGAATGAGCTTATTGATCTGCTTAATAAGCGCTGGTGGGTATTGTGCTAAATATTCATTTATTGGCATCTGAGTTTATTGCATCTATTGCGCTGCTAAAGCAACATAGAACAAGCCAAAACCCGTGAGGTGCTTATTAAGATTAATACGCACCTCACGATCGTAACCAGTGTTACTTTTCGTTAAACACGTCAACCAGCTTGCTAACCTCAACATCGCTAACAATGCTGTGAGCTAACAATACAGCTTCAATGGCTGCTTTGTCTTCTTCAGTTGCTGAACCATAACGGTCATGTGAGGTAACAAAGCCTTCAAACTGCTCATTATCGTTATCCAGGCTAATTAACAAGTTTTTGTCTTCTGCTACATCCGCGAATGCTTCAAGAAATTCCTCGAATTGTGTATCAGAGTCGATATCAACTTTACAGGTGAACTCAAAACCCATTATAGCGAATTCGCCTACATATAATTTTTTGCGCAGACGTCTGCTGCGACCTATTTCTTTAGCCATGATATTTATTGCCTTTATTTAAGATACGAGATAAGAGTGTGTGATCCGTATTGCCCAAAATGCTTCGTTAGGAATCCTTCCAAGCTATTGGACAGAGCGCGCATATTAGCACAAACAAGAAGGCTAGAAGTGGTGTTAATGAGCATCCTTAATATTCGCACTGATAAAGGTTATAACTTACTTAAGAACACCTCGATAGCAACAAAAAAGCCATGCTTAAGTTAAACGCATGGCTTTTTTATGAGATCGTTTGTAATTAATTAAAATTAGCCACAAAGTACCCACGCTTCTTTCTCTGAGCTAAACATTTTTTCTTTCCAGTCATCACATAACGGAATCACTATTTCGGTGGTTACCCCTGATAAATAGTCTCGCGTATCAATATAATAATACTCAATCAACCCATCTATAGTACCGCCTTGGATTATAGGCATACCTAGCGCTTCTAAACCCGGCAAAAGAGCTTCAAACTCTTCCTTTGAGCACATTGAAGGAAAGAAATGATGCACGCCTTCACCCTGCTCTTTTAAAAAATCGTGATACACGCATTTATCTGACTCTGGGGTAATGAGCTCTAAAGCAAACTCACCCACACGGCCAACATGGTTATTATATTTATGATAAACCTGTTCACCAAAGTACGTCGTGTCGCTCATGGTGACACCCGATTCAATTTTAAATTCAATCCAATCTGTCATTGAGAATAATTTCGTTAAGCCTGCCTTGGCCACATCCCTATCTTTACAAACCACCCCAAGGTGTAACATATTGGCTGTTGGTAATAATTTTGGACCTAATAGCGTCAGGTCAATATCAAACACTTCATCAGGCGTCATGGATGCTTGCCAATTTTCTGTTTTTGGGCAAACCACTTCAAACATCACGTTGGACACCAATGAGCGCGTATCTAATAAATAAACATCTGCCACGTCGTAAATGGTGCCAGTTTGACGAATACTAATGTCTAGTTCATCGAGTGTTTTATTTAACGCGTCAACGTTAAAGGCCGTTGATTGAGTCAGGCTAACATGATGAACGCCTTCGCCAACTGTGTCTAACATATGTTGAAAGCTAGATGGCCCGTCGATAGGCTGTATTAACTCTATCGCTAAATCTTTATTTCGCCCCATAACTCGTATAAAGCGGTGCTCAACCAATTCACCTTCAAAGCGTGTATTTGTTAAATGGTTACCGTCATAACGAAAAACCTCCCAGTGACTAATACCAAAAAATCGTGCGTAATTGGTTACCACTTGGCGGTAGTCACGAACCACTATGGAGGTACTATGCCAGCCGTCTATAGGTATGCTTAATGCCATTTATTTCCCCTTAAAATTATTATTGTTATTAATCAAACGTAACATCTTCACCAAGGTCGGCAATTCGTGCGTATGTCGGTGGTACAACCACCTCTAGGAACATCCCGCCTAATTGCTCACGTGTGTCTAAGTAATAAAGTTCTGCAACCCCTGCAATATTGCAATAATTTCCAACCTTTACCCCTTGGCGAGTATATTCTTTAACTAACTCTAAAGGGTTAGGGTGTGATAAATCACCCACATGTTGCATGCCGTCCCCGTGTTCTTTAACAAAGTCATCAAACACAGTTTTACCCGAAACCGGCTCGCATAATTCGACCAAGGTATCGCCCATCCGTGCAAAGGCTGATATCCAAACAAATTCAGCTGGCTCACCATAATATTCAGATGTTTCCATCATATCTGATGAAATTTCCATCACTCGCCATGTTTTTATACCCATTAACTTGGCATAGCTTTTTGCGGTTACTCTCCAGTCCTTTACTGCCATTGCCACATGGTTGATAGGCCCCATACTAATGTCTAAATCACTCATTCTTTGCTCCTATTGATTGCTATTTTGTTGTTCTTTTTGCTCGAGCATTTCTTTTATTTCTGGGCCCAAAACCTCATTAGCCACTTTCAAACCCAATACCATTGCAGGTGCTCCTAAATAAAACACGGTTTGGAATAAAACCTCAATAATTTGCTTAGGTTCCATCCCAGCATGCAACGCGACCTTCATATGGTCTTTTAACGGCCCTTCACGTCCTAATGCTAAATCAGTGCCCATTAAGATCAACGACCTTTCTTTTAACGTTAAACCTTCTCGCTCATATAAAGCTCCCCATGTTTTAGAAAAAACATAGCCCAGCTCATCACCAAACAGAGGGTTATCCAGCAAAGATTCAATATGCTCAGAGGATTCTTCTCCCAACACTTCACGCATCAACGATAGGCCTTGCTTAAAGTCCTCTCCTTCACGTGAAAAAGGAAAACCATCAGCATATTTATTGTCAATATCTGTCATTACTACCCCCTATTTATATTAAAAAACTTAAGTCGTATATTTCGCCATCACAATTAAGCAGTACTACTTTTTTGCTGGTCATTTTCCATTCACCGCCACGCTTAACTAATTTGTGCTCGCAATTAGCTGCCATTGTTTGCAATGGGTAAAACCGATCTTGCCGATTGGCACGGTACTCATGCAAGGTAAGGTATGAGTCAATGATGACGACTCCATCCACTGTTTTAACCCGTACGTTATTTACTGAATGTTGCGTTCTTGAGCCAGGTATTTGTGCATGACAAGCTCCGCTTTGTAGCCGTTTAATGCGCTCATCAAGCATTTCCATATCATCATAAATAATGGATACATGTTTTGTTGGGTCAACATTTACATCACGGCTATAAGGTAACCAATATAATGCATCGGCAGTGAATAGCTTTCTCCACTCATTCACCTCGCCTTGGTCAAGTAAACATGCTTCAGCAAATAAAAAGTCTTCTGCTTCAGCTCGTGTCATTTGTTCTGAATTATTAGCACTCATGATTGGCTCCCTAACGTCATTAAACGTCTGTATTCAAAATAAGGTGCTCTTTGCTGTGTTTCTTGCGTATGCCCACCATAACGACGCCCGTGCTCATCGACCTCTTCAGATTTAATACCTCGATTAAATAAAATCCACGGTACCATCTCTGCCTTCATCCCCTGACCGGCTCTATCAAACATCGCATAGTCATCTGGTCCACCAAAGGCGGCAGGGCTATAAAAGAACTCATGCTCACGCACCCGTCGAGTATTAATCTCATCAGGCGCATCTTTTAGCATCGTGTGATACATACGCACTTCTGTTTTATCAACCCCCATAGGGCGAATAACTCGGAATTGATATTCAAGTAGGGCTAAGTTGGGAAAAATCACTAAATTAAAACGATGTCGTAACACATGCATGGCGCGCTCTTTGCCGTGTTTCTCGATCATTAAGTCTATATATTCAGCTGGCCAGCGTTTATAAACCGCTTCGTCGGGCAAGCTGTACACTTCCAGTAAATTATTGCCATAACCACAATCCATACCTTTAGTGTCATAGCCTTGATAATTAGGTGGCATGCCCATTTTTCTGATCATCACATCAAAGGCGGTTGAATGGGTAACCGGCGCATGATAGCCCTCAACACTGCCTTCTGTTTGGATTTTCCAGTTAGCATGATAGTAATGTTTATTCACCCCGCTATTACCGACGATGATTTCGCCAACAGGAGAAAAATCCATGTACATGTCGATGTACTCTTTCACGCCTCTTAGTTTCTCGTCTAATGAAATATCAGGAACAGATAGTAACGACGCGAAGATAATACCCCGATAACTTTCAACTTTTTTAGCCGAAACTAAGCCTAAACTTTTATAGTCTAATTCACCTTCGTTATAACCACGCGGCATCGACACAGCTAATAACTCACCGTCCATACCATATTCCCAGCCATGATATTGGCAAACAAAACTAGGGGTATTACCTTTCTCTAAAGGACACACTGCTACCCCTCGATGAGTACAGCGGTTTATAACAACGTTTATTTCGTTATCTTGCCCGCGCGTTACAATAACTGGAACATCACCCATAAAGGTCGTTTTGTAATCACCCGGATTCGGGATTTCACTTTCGTGTGCGACATATATCCAGGAGCGATAAAAAATCCGTTCCATTTCATCGCTATACACCCCTTGATCGTTATATAAGCTAACATGTGTTCGATCTATTCGAGCCAAATCATCATAGTCACGTTCTACTGACATAATCCTATCTCCCCTAGTTTATTTATTCTAATTTTTATGATCGTGTTACTAAAAAAATAACATACATTAGAAAATACTAATTTACAATATGATTATATTGAATAGAGAAATTGTCTTACGAAGTATTTATTAGGTGTAGCAACAAGTTATGCAGAAAAAATCTGCATAACTTGTTTTAGGTATTAGGCAGGAATGGTTGTTATTGCTGTATAAAAAAGCCCCGCGCAACACGCAAAGCCCAAGCCAAAAGCACTGAAACGCAAGGTTGCCATATTGGTTAAATAGGCAATAAAGTAAACGCCGCGTATAACCACGAAAGAAATGCAGAGCATGGTAACCGTTTCATTTATCGCATTGGTGATAAAAACAGCCAATACAGCGGCTGAAAAAAGCCCTAATGCTTCCCAGCAATTGGCATGTAAATATTGTGAACGAGCCCCTGCACCCACTAGCGTTGCGGCTTGTACACGTGGGTTAACAAGGTCATATTTACCTGTTTGTGAAATTCGGTAATAACCACCAATTGATGAGGCCAAATAAGGCATAAAAGCAATACAAGTCAAACAAATCACAACGGTCAACATAAGAAATCTCCTCTCTCGATTATTTTTAAATTAGTACGTGTCGTACCCGAGTGAGTATAAACATTATTTTCTCGCTTAACACCCATCAACTGTGGCCGTTTAATCGGCATCAACTGATAAAACTTCTCCACTTATTAACAATTGCTCAATGTCTTAATTTCTAAGCAACTTACTATTAATCGAGCATTAGAAAAATCATGTTATTAAAGATACTATCTACTTTCGATTTTCATTTACGACATTCGTAAAAAAACGGTTGCTTTGTATACAGTTAATCCAACCTAACCAAGCGCCTATCTTCATTCCTAGCCAATATCTTCTTCACTGCTATTCTTTATCAAAACCATCAACAATAATCGCTCCCATAGAAGCAGGCATCGTAATAATAATTAGTCGCTTCAAAGCTATCACCGGATCTAGCATTACAGGGAACTTATTTAATGACAACAACACCAAAGCAACCACACAAGCGGCTATAAAATAGGCAATAAATATTCTGCTTATAAATATTGATGTTCTATATTTTATATCGCCTTGAAATACAATTTGATAGGCAAAAAAGCTTAAAAATACAATCGACAAAATAAAAACAAGAAACAGGTTTGCAAAAGGAAGAGTTTCCCCTAGTTTCCAGGCCTCTTCGGAAAACGAAATAGGCACTGCCAAAGCAAAGGACCCAATAACTACCTGACTGGCGTCTTCTTTATTAAAGTTAAGATTCATAGCTAATTACCTGGCGGTTTGTTGACTGTTATGCATTATCGGCTGGCGATTCACGCCTTAACACCACCTTTATTGTTATCATGAGGGATGCTTTTTTGCCTCGCTATTATGTCAGATCCTGATAAGGGTTGTAGGCCACCTCCCAGTAATAGCCTTCCGTATCTTGAAAATAACCGGAGTAACCGCCCCAGAAAACCTCCAGCGCGGGTTTAATCAGTCGAGCACCAGCAGAGACCGCTTGATCAAGCACAGCATCCACGTCTGACTTACTTGCAACATTGTGGGCCAGCGTTATGCCAGAGAAACCAACCTGATTCGAATCCGTTAACCCAATATCTTTAGCCAACTCTTCGCGCGGATAGAGCGCCAACCACGTTCCTTCCAAACTAAAAAACGATATATTGTCACCTTCAACATTATGCGTTGGCAAACCAAGGCCCTCACTATAAAAGCGAGTCGCTCTTTCTAAGTCATCTACACCAAGAGTAATAATGCTGATTTTCGGTTTCATAATTCCCTTCCTAACACTTTAATATAAGACGCACGCTTCATTTACCTATCGTCATTGTCACACTTACAAAAACACAATAGGTTTGCCAGCCACAACCGTGCTACACATTAAATCCATCTCCACCCAATTCTTCATACTTATAGCCAACACTGTATACAGATTTAATTAACTCTTGGTCTTTATAGTGATGAGCAATCTTTTTTCTCAGGTTTTTAATATGGCTATCTACGGTCCGATCAGTCACTACACGGTTATCTTCATACAGTTTATGCATTAACTGCGATCGCGAAAATATTCGCCCCGGTTGTTTTACCAATGTGCTCAGTAAACGAAACTCAACTGGGGTTAAATCCAACGCCTGCCCTGCTACTGTTGCTAATATTCGCTGTTCATCCAAGGTTACCAATTGATTCTCAACGGTTGATATCTGTTGCCGGTAAGACAACGTACGAAACAAAGCCTTAATTCTTGCCATCACTTCACGAGGGCTAAAAGGCTTGCAGATATAATCATTAGCACCTATCTCCAAGCCCAAAACTTTATCAATTTCTTCTACCCGTGCAGTAATCATAATGATCGGGATGCCAGAAAAATGTCGTATTTCCTGACAAAGAGTAATGCCATCTTTACTCGGCAGCATTAGGTCTAATAAGATAAGGTCCGGCTGCTCTTGCTGCACCCAGTCAATAACAGCGTCTCCATGGTTAATCCAATGAGTGTTATATCCCTCCTTATGGAGATAGTCTTGCAGTAATTGCGCTATCTTAGTTTCATCTTCAACAATTAGAATGGTACGTTCTGGTTCAGCAGTATTCATAGCGTGATTATCCTGATGAAATGGGTAGCTCCAAGGTGATTTTCAGCCCACCCAGTGATGAAGGCTCGGCTGTCAATTTTCCCTCGTGTGCTTCTGCAATACTCTGCGCAATAGATAAACCGAGCCCAGAACCACCGGAATCTCGGTTACGAGAATTATCTACTCGAAACAACCGTTCAAATAAACGTGGTATCAATTCTGGCGAAATACCGGGTTCGCTATCTTCAAAACAGATCGTTAACGAAGCTTCCTTTTTACATTGTATCTTTACGCGACCTCCTTCATGGGTATAACGAAGGCTGTTTTCTAATAAATTTGTGAACAGCTGAGTAAGTCGCTGAGGGTCAGCCAATACCATGGGGCAGGGTTCATCGCATGCTACGCTCAAAGTAATCTTCTTCTGCTGCATTGGAAGCTCATAGCCTTCCGCTACATTTTGTAGCAACAAAAATGGATTCACTGCTACCTTTTCATAGGTCAGCGAGCCTTGATCGGAAAGAGAAAGTTGGTACAAATCATCAACCAGCCGTTGTAAATGCTTAACCTCCAAAGAAAGGGATTGAATCGACTCGCTATTCAGCTCCCTAACATTATCTTCCATGGCTTCCAATTCACCTTTAAGGATGGTCAGCGGTGTGCGCAATTCGTGAGAGATATCTGCAATCCACTGACGGCGACTTTGCTGATTTTGATCAAGTGTCTCAGCAAGGGTGTTTAAATCAGTGGCCAAGTCTCCCAATTCATCTCTAGAAATTTTCTCCACACGGCTGTCAAATTGACCAGATGTCAGTTGCCGCGCTATACCTGTTAACCTAGTAATGGGCTTATTAAATGCACGTGCCAGCAATAAAGAAACAATAACAGCAATCACAAACGAGAGTATTCCTGTTAATAGTAAATTCTTAACTTGATCACGTTCAAACCGCTGCTCTATACCCGTACGCATACCTTTCAAACGTCGCATACTCAAATAACCGATCACCTCATCATCCAGCATTATTGGCAGTTTCCGATCATTTTTCGAAGCGGGCGGACCAAAAATGGACGTTTGAGCACTATCCTGCAAGCCTATTCGGCCGCGCAAATGGGGCGGTAAAACAGCTGCGTGATGACGTCGTTCAGAATACACACGGGCTGAACCAAGCCTAGCCGAAGGCTCTTGTCTATGATGCTCTGGCTGTTTAGCATTTCTTGGCGGTGGCGATGCCAGTTCATGTTCAAGCAACAATTGTTGCCACAAAAGAGGCTTATTTTTCAGAAAATCCCAATGGCCATATTGTCGGTACAGCCCACTTAAGGTTCGTTCAACGTTGTTCAGCCTTTTTAACCGAACGTCTTCAATATACTGGCCAAAACCCTGTTGAAAGCTATAACGAGTCACCGCCATATTAACGAGCAAAATCAGAAGTATCACCAATAGAATAGAGAAAAACAGCTTGTGCCAAATTCTAATTCGTATAGAAAACATGCTTTAAACAGCCCTTAGTAAGGATACATAGTGTGAAACAACCGTTTGCATAGTCTCTGCTAAACCTCTTCTAGGTTTCATACCTACCTGCTGGAAGGCAAATATAATAGCTTTAAATATACCGGTAATAATTTGTGTGCTTGCTGTTGCATTTAGGTTTATCATCTTATCTCTACTCTTTATTTATTATTCCACCAACAATAAAATTGTAGCGACTAAATATGGATTAAATATGAATATTAATAACTTAACCATCTTAGGCTATATCTCCACATTTTCTTCACATTCTCTTCGTAATTACTACAACATTGCCCCCTATTCTATAACTCAAGAACAGAGACATTAACGACCCTGTTCTTCTTATTAAATTTAGGAGAAAACCATGAATATTAAAGCAGCTTTATTAACATCAGCAATCGCTCTTACAGTGGCTACTAGTGCCTATGCAGATAGACCTAACGATTGCTCTAAAGGCAAAATGCAAAAAAGAGGACCATCAATTGCTCATTTGCAAGAAGAACTTGATTTAACCGACAAGCAGGCCGATTCACTTAAGGCGTTATTTAAAGAGCAACGAGCTAAACAAAAGGAACTTCGAAAAGAGCAGAAAGAAAATCGAGACATCATGCATGAAAAAATCTCTAACATTCTAACAAAAGAACAAATGGAAGAATTTGAAGAGATGAAGCCTAAAAAGCCTCGTAGATAATATCAACCATAATACGCACAACAGGCTACACAGGCTGTTGTGCGTATTGTTTCTTACTCAAAATGCAGCTTAAAGTAGTCCACAATAAGCCGCCCCTAAATTAGCAATCTGATTTCCAAAAATAATTAAATAGCCACACTCTTAAGCTTAGTCAAACACCTTAAAACCACCCCCCCTGCTCCATTGAAGGCAAGCATTATATAGGGCTTTTAAAGTATCGTTTATTAGATTGAAAATGAAGAAAGAAATAATCCGTTATTACGTTAAATCCTGATGCAGGTTGTAGGCTACTTCCCAATAATGGCCTTCCGTATCTTGAAAATAACCCGAGTAACCACCCCAGAAAACCTCCACCGCCGGTTTAATGAGTCGCGCACCAGCCGACACCGCCTGATCAAGAACAGCATCCACCTCTGCCTTGCTAGCAACATTATGTGCCAGCGCAATGCCAGAGAAACCAGCCTGAGTGGAAACAGCCAATCCGATGTCCTTAGCCAACTCATCGCGCGGGTAAAGCGCTAACCAAGTTCCATGCAGGCTAAAAAAAGAAATCTTGCCACCTTCAAAATCATGCTTTGGCAAACCAAGGCCGTCAGCATAAAAGTGAGTCGCTCTTTCAAGGTCATCCACACCCAGAGTAATAATGCTGATTTTCGGTTTCATGCTTCCCTCCTAGGGATCGAGTTGAAAGGTAATAAATTATTGTACTTTCAGTGTGCCTAATGAATGACCGGGCGAATTAGATTTGTTTCTTAAGCTACTATTTGAGCCTGTTGGTTTCCCTTGTTAGCTATTATGTTGTTTCTTTTTAACTATCAATAGTCTAACCCGTTTTTAAAGGCACTATTCAGATCTAAATTATTAAATATGCAAATAAACTATGCTGCGCTGCATTATTGAACTAGTATTGTATTTAATATGAATAGAAAAGGTTATTAGCTACACCTTTGAAACACAATAATTACAACAAGATCAGTTTAATGGTGCCGCCTAATTTAAATTTAATTAGATAAGGGGATAGAAGTTGGATATTCAAGTTCTAGATAGAAAGTCCGTTAAATTGATTTTCAAAATCAAAAAACATTTACAGGCCACCCATCAGATTGCAATCTCTATTGCTAATCCAGACTTATTAAGTCAATTAATTGAGATGAGCCAGCTGGATGATGCCATTTTTCAAGACATGTTGGCTGACTTAAAGGTGCTTATTGGCCCAGAAAAAGTGGCGGCGTTAGAAAGCCAAGAACAATCAATCAGTAATAAAGAAGCGGTAACTACTGATGTAGAACAATCAGCTACCAGTACGTTAATGTACCGCGGACAAAAAGTGAAAGCAGACGTAATAATTAACCCAATGGGCAAGCCTAAAGAAAAGTCACGGCGCATGTATCGTGGGCACCCCGTTGATGATTGAGTTATAGAGTCAACGTTGAGTAACAGCTTTTGAATCAATCGAATTTAACTTCATGGATTCACACGTCGATCACGACAAGAAATCACATAGTAAAGAGCACCCCCCTATTCAATTATTATTGGTCTGGCCATAAACAGACCCTATCAATCCTAATCTAGGATCGTATGCCCTCCCCTTTTGTCATTTTAAATGATAATGCTAGCTCGGTAACAAGTGCTATACCGGGTGTCGACAGAAGCGCAATCGCGGCCTGAAATTAAGCATTCTGCGCGCCATTTTAATATCTAAGTATTGTGACTACTATATGTGGGCTCATATAAATATAACGCCTAACTCAGCAGCTAGCACCTCTGACACGTACGCGCGAGATTGTTGCGATGTTTTAGGCCATATTATTGGTTACTTAGACGTTTTGCGAAGGAAATAGCATAGGATGGCGAACGGAAAAGCAATATTGGGTCATTAGTTGCTTTGATACCATCACTTAAGACCAATGGGTCGAAATTAATACTTTCGCATTTAGCCCCTTCTTGATGCATTGATTCAGTAAGTATAAGAGTACCTGCTTCTATTTCCTCACGGTTTTTGGGCCAAGCAATTGTTGGGTTATCTTGAACATCATCAGGTTCACCAATTGTGACCAACATTTTCCATTTAACTGCGCCTTCTTCAGTACGTTTAATTAAATTTTGTTCAAGAAAGTTTGCAGGTAAGTTTTCAAGCTCAGCTTCGCTAAGCTGTTTTTCACCACTTTGAGGTACAAAGCGCCAGCGCACTAAAGTTTCTTTATTGTCTTTGTTAAAAAATTTGAATGTATGAATGCCATAATAGGCACTTTCATAATAATTACTCGGTGGATTATTATTCGCCAGAAAGTGCGCTTGAGCTTTGTTATCTGTGTGATTAAGTTTGAAAGCTTCTATTTTTTCTTGGTCAGGCTTCCCTGTCAAAGGGTCCGGTGTTTTTGCCACGAGCATATTATAAAATGTTTGTGGGTTCGCAGCTCCAAAAACAGGAGTATTTAACATTGCCATATGATGAAGGCTACCATCTGTAAGGAGAAATTCTAAGGCTAACCCCCGAGGGCTTTTAGCCGTGTCTGGTACGCTAGGATTTCCGCCAGCAAGTGAAAACCGGGCAATAATGGGTAATGGTTTTCCAGTAAATAGCTCCGATCGGCTGAAAACAACAGCGTCTTTTGAACCGATAAACTCACCAACTGCACAGGTTCCCTTGGTATGGTTCCTACGCTCGCCTTGAGTAATACCAAACGTTTTTTCAAAAGCATTAATAACCTTATTTGGAGTAACCACATTAACATCAGCTAATACAACTTGAGCTTGTAAAAGCATTAGACTAAAAGCAAGGTAATTATTAAATTTTAGAAAATTTTTCATATTTATCCTTAATCATTAACAATCTCATTATATTGAAGTCAAAAGAAAACCAATAGGGTTAGACTCGATTGATTTTATCCTTAAACGCTTTATGTTTCATATCACCACCCTTACTCCTTGGACTCATCGGTCCGATTAATTTTAGCCTTTATCATTTCTTTAAAGAATCATAGCCTAACACCCGAAATTTGTTGGTTACCTCGCTTATTGCTTCAAGTTTTTTTTGCGGAACCTCAACATCAAATAACGCACGGTAGGCTTCGCCACGTAGGAGAACAAATATTAAAGTTCACGCGGCACCCCCTGCTGGTATAAAAAACCCCATTTATTTAACATTTTTAACATTTACTCACCCTAGAAATGGATAATGCCTTAGCTGAACCTGATGATTTTCACCCCATACACTGCACGACATTCCGGATGAGATTACCAACAGCAACATGTTCCACCTAAAATGATTGCTCCAGCTCGGTAACAGGTGTCACCTGGGGTGTCGATGGCGGAGCGACTGCAGTAAATACTAAACGACTGACTTGGTGCTTAAAATGACGACTCAAATTAATACCGATTTTTCACAACGAATTGTAATTCAACCCGATGACTATCGCTGGGTTAACTCGCCCATGCCTGGCGTGGAACGCATGATGCTCGATAGAATCGGTGATGAAATCGCACGTGCAACCTCTATTGTACGTTACGAACCCTTTAGTGAGTTCTCATCACATACTCATACAGGTGGCGAGGAGTTCTTTGTGCTCGACGGTGTGTTTTCTGACGAGCATCAAAGCTATTGCAAAGGCTGTTATGTACGCAACCCCATTGGCACATCACACACACCTAAAATAGGTAAAGAAGGCGCAACTATTTTCGTCAAACTACAACAGTTTGACGAAGCAGATACACAACAAAAAGTCATCGATACCCAAACTCAATCATGGCACCCAGGGCTAGTGGAAGGCCTAAGCGTCATGCCACTACATGAATTTGGAAGTGAGCACGTAGCGTTAGTAAAATGGGCACCGAACACGCAATTCAACACCCACCAGCACTGGGGTGGAGAGGAGATTTTTGTATTAGAAGGTACGTTTCATGATGAGCATAGCAGCTACCCTCAAGGCTCATGGCTACGCAGCCCACACCTAAGTCGACATACCCCCTTCACCAAAGAAAACGGCGCATTGATTTACGTAAAAACGGGACACCTGTAAATACAGTGCTTTTGCCCGTTGTGTTGGGCTGCAGTAGCATTTTAGCTACAGTGATGGAGCCACCCCAAATCTGAACGCAGACCAGAACATAAAATTAATAGGGTCAATCAGAGGTTCACCATTGATTCTTACAAAATAAAATAGCCAACATTGTTAGACACAACCGGCCAGAAATAAATACACTATCGGGCAAGTGCAGTGCAATTATATTTATTAGAAAATATAATATTTGTACATCCTGCCGTAAATGCTAGAATCGACAACCTGATCTGTAGACTATTGATCGGGACACCAATTACCCCGCTAATTAATATGAGCTCGATATGAAAAAAGTAGCAATTTTGGCCACCAATGGCTTTGAACATTCTGAACTGACTAAACCAGAAAGTTACCTCACAAAAGCAGGTCACCAAGTAACAGTGGTATCGCCTGAATCTGGCAGCATCAAAGCTGCTCATGACGACGGTTCGGTGGTGGTAGACCTAGAACTGAACGACGCGAATGCAGCGGACTACGATGCGCTTCTGTTGCCTGGCGGAGTGGTTAATCCTGACACCTTGCGCATCAATGATGACGCTATGGCCTTCGTCAAGTATTTCGTAACTGAGGCAAAACCAATCGCAGCTATCTGTCACGGGCCTTGGTTGTTGATTGAGGCAGAAGCTATCTCAGGACGCCAAGCCACCTCGTGGCCATCACTTAAAACCGATCTAATAAATGCTGGTGCCGATTGGGTTGACCAAGAGGTAGTGGTTGATGGCAACATCGTCACCAGCCGCAACCCAGACGATATCCCAGCCTTTAGTGAAGCTTTTGCAAAATTGTTAGACTAAAACAAAACTCAGTTCTCTACAAAATTTGGGGACTGTCGAGATTTTTATTATATGCTGATTAAAGGCTATGGGGTGAGATACCGCCTTAAAACTCAAGCGAATTTCTCACCATATGGCACACCACTTTTGAAATCAATAGGGTCAAACTCGATTGATTTTACCTTTAAATGCTTTAGATTTCCTATCACCACCTTTGCTCCTTAAATGCATGAGTCGAAATCAATAGGGTCAGACTCGATTGATTTTATTTTTAAACGCTTTCCGAAATCAATAGGGTCAGACTCGATTGATTTTATTTTTAAAC
>NZ_JAHRVT010000035.1:0-106948 GCF_019090545.1 Cycloclasticus sp.
ACATATGTTACGACACTCATTTGCGAGTCATATGTTGGAGTCAAGCCAAGACCTTCGAGCGGTGCAAGAATTATTAGGTCACAGTAATATTAGTACCACGCAAGTATACACCCACTTAGATTTTCAACACCTAGCGTCGGTTTACGATAAAGCGCACCCAAGAGCTAAGCCGAAAAAGAAATAAGTTTTGGTTTAGTCTGGCTTTGGCAATTTACCATCCGAGGGTGTCTCTAAGATATCATTGTTAGAGGGGCCAAATAGCTTGCCTAAAAATGTAAATACGCGTTTTATTGCGCGCCATAATTTTGGTAGTGCCCAAATCATCAAGAGGATAAATAAAACTAAACCGACCATAAAAAAGGTCGGATGTTGGATGGATGCCCAAACACCTGCAAAAACGGCGATATCTTCCATAATAGAGGCGGTCCAGTTGGTGAACGGTTCGGGTGATGTGTTTATTAACGCACGGCTACCTGTTTTTGTAGCATGCGTCGCACCAGCTAAGCTTCCACCAACGATGGCTGCTGCAATTTCAGCGGCAGGGCCAATGTCACCAATAGCACCAGCAGCTAGCAGAGCGCCAGCAGGAATTCTCACGAAAGTATGGATGGTATCCCAGCCGGTATCTACGCCGGGCACCTTATCGGCAAAAAACTCAACTGCATACATTAATCCAGCAGCGGTCATTACTAGCGGGTCCGCTACAATCAATAAATCAGGCGGCAAATCAATATGACCAGTATGCGCTAAGTAACCAAGGGTTAAGAGTGTAGCGTATAAATTGATACCGCTCCCCCACGCTGCGCCCATGCTCAAGGCCAGTGTTTGAGAAATTTGGTTTAATTCATCCACAATAATCACTCCCTGTTTTACACATTGGGTAAGAATATCATAAGAACTATGAATACTAGCTAAACAAATAGGGATGCACGCTAAGGCATGATTATTGTGTAAAATAAAGGGCCAATAGTTTAAATGAGAGATTATCGTGGATTTTAGAGGAACAACAATCGTCTCTGTGCGACGAGGTGATAGTGTCGTAATAGGTGGTGATGGGCAAGTCACCTTGGGCAATACGATTATGAAAGGAAATGCTCGAAAAGTTCGTAAACTTGCAAGTGGGGATGTTATTGCTGGCTTCGCGGGTGCAACAGCCGATGCATTCACCTTGTTTGAGCGTTTTGAAGGCATGCTTGAAAAGCATCATGGTAATTTAACCCGCGCGGCGGTTGAAATGGCTAAAGATTGGCGAACAGACCGGATGCTGCGTAAGTTGGAAGCGCTACTGGCAATTGCAGACAGTAAAGACTCGCTGATTATTTCGGGTAATGGTGATGTGATTCAACCGGAGCAAGATCTTATTGCCATCGGTTCAGGTGGCCCCTTTGCACAATCAGCAGCCAAAGCGTTATTAGAAAATACAGAATTGAGTGCCCGTGAGATTGTAGAAAAATCACTCAATATTGCCGGCGATATCTGCATTTATACTAATCATAACCAAACGATAGAAGAATTAACGTCCGAGGGAAAGAAGTAATATGAGCCAAATGACACCAAAAGAAATTGTGCATGAACTTGATAAGCATATTGTAGGGCAGAATGCGGCAAAACGAGCCGTAGCTATTGCCTTAAGAAACCGGTGGAGACGCTCACAAGTACCCGAGAATCTACGCAGTGAAATTACGCCCAAGAACATTTTAATGATTGGTCCAACAGGCGTTGGTAAAACAGAAATAGCGCGGCGTTTAGCAACCTTAGCCAAAGCGCCATTTATAAAAATTGAAGCAACTAAATTTACCGAGGTGGGTTATGTCGGTAGAGATGTTGATTCTATTATACGTGATCTTGCTGACATTGCCGTTAAAATGACCCGTGAAGTCGAGATGGGAAAAGTCAAACGTAGAGCGGAAGATGCAGCCGAGGACAGAGTGCTAGACCTTTTATTGCCGCGTGCTGAAAGCGTAGATACAAGCGATACAACGGGTGATGCAACACGACAAAAATTTCGTAAAAAGCTGCGTGAAGGTGAATTAGACGATAAGGAAATTGAAGTCGAGATAAGTGCGCCTAGCGTGGGTGTGGAAATTATGGCACCTCCTGGTATGGAAGAAATGACCAACCAGTTGCAAGGGATGTTTCAAAACATGTCGGGTGATAAAAAGAAGAAACGTAAAATGTCCATTAAGCATGCTTTGGTGGCGATGGTCGAGGAAGAAGCGGCAAAACTGGTTAATGACGATGAGCTAAAGCACAAGGCAATAGAAAACCTAGAGCAAACGGGGATTGTGTTTTTAGATGAGCTGGATAAAGTGTGTAAACGAGGTGATAGCGGCGGTGCCGATGTTTCTCGTGATGGCGTTCAGCGTGATTTGTTACCCTTAGTTGAAGGGAGTACCGTTACGACTAAGTATGGCCCTGTTAAAACAGACCACATTTTATTTATTGCCTCAGGTGCGTTTCATGTGTCGAAGCCTTCAGATCTTATTCCCGAGTTACAAGGCCGATTCCCTATTCGAGTTGAGCTAGATGCGTTGGTAGCAGCGGATTTTGTGCGTATTTTGACAGAACCAAATGCTTCGTTAACAGAGCAATATTCAGCCCTATTAGCAACTGAAGAAGTTAATTTGCAGTTCACAGAAGATGGGGTGGCACGGATTGCAGAAATGGCCTGGCAAGTGAATGAAGGCACTGAAAATATCGGTGCTCGTCGTCTGCATACAATTTTGGAGCGTTTATTGGATGAGATTTCATTCCGCGCACCGGCAGGCTCACCGATAGATGAAGTGATCGACGCGGCGTATGTGGACGAGCACTTAGGTGAGCTTGCTTCAGATGAAGATCTTTCGCGTTATATTTTGTAGGTAAAACATGGTAGCGATAACAGATTTGGTGCTAGACCAAAAAAACAGGGAACTGTCATTGAGTTTTGATGATGGTAGAACAATAAAATTGAGTTGCGAATACTTACGCGTATTTTCACCCTCAGCAGAAGTACGTGGGCATGGCCCTGGGCAAGAAGTGTTACAAGTTGGCAAAGAATCGGTCAATATTGTTGCGATAGAACCAGTGGGTAATTATGCCGTTCGCCTTGTGTTCAGTGATGAGCATGATACAGGCTTGTATTCATGGCCATTTCTTATTGAATTGGCAGAGAATAAAGAAGAAAACTGGCAGGATTATTTGAACAGGCTTGAAGCAGCCGGCCATCAACGTCAGACATCATAAATCAGCGCGGTTATAAGGGTTTTACTATGGTAGATAAAACGACAACTCATTTTGGTTTTAAAGATGTTCCCGTTGCAGAAAAAGTAACTAAGGTTCGAGAAGTTTTTGACTCGGTTGCACCGTCGTACGACATTATGAATGATTTAATGTCGATGGGTGTTCACCGGTTGTGGAAACGCTTCACCGTAGAGATCGCGAACGTAAAGCCGGGGCATGTGGTGCTTGATCTGGCCGGAGGAACAGGAGACCTGTCAGCACTGTTTGCTAAACGAGTTGGAAAAACCGGCAAAGTTGTTTTAGCAGATATAAATGAAGCAATGCTACGGGTAGGCCGTGATCGAATGATCGATAAAGGTCATATTTCAAACATTACCTACAATTTGGCAAATGCTGAGTGTTTGCCCTATGCCTCTAATCAGTTTGATCGGGTTTGTATCGGTTTTGGACTAAGAAATGTTACAGATAAAGAGGCCGCATTGCGTTCGATGTTTGATGTACTTAAACCGGGTGGTCGCTTATTGATTTTAGAGTTTTCAAAACCAACCAACCCACTTTTAGACAAGATTTACGACGCGTATTCATTCAAATTATTGCCTAAAATTGGTGAATTAGTTGCGAAAGATGGTGATAGCTACCAGTACCTCGCTGAATCAATTCGTATGCACCCAGATCAATCCACGTTGAAAGGTATGATGGAAGAAGCTGGCTTTGAGCGTTGCCAAGTGAACAACTTAACGGGTGGTATTGTGGCAGTTCATACGGGATATAAGCTGTAGCTGTTGTGTCATTGGTCAGCCCTTTTTTGAAACCATTGCAAATAGCGGTGAACCGTTATTTGGATTACGACCCAGAGGTTCCTAAGCAGCTAGCTAGGATGGAAGGTCGAGTTATTGAATTACATTTTCAGCAACTAGAGTTAAGCCTTTATATGATTATCAGCGCAGATGGGCTTGATATTCGAGAGGTATTTGAGGGCAAAGCTGATGCCACTATTTCAGGCACACCATTAGCATTGGCGATGATGAATATACAGTCATCAACCTCTAGCTTATTGTCGGGCGATGTGGTGATAGAGGGCGATACTGAGTTGGCTGCTCAATTCCAAACATTTCTTAAGGCGATAGAGGTTGACTGGGAAGAGCCATTATCGAAGATAACAGGTGATGTATTGGCTCATCAATTTGGAAACCTCGTTCGTGATGTATCGGGTTGGGTTCGAGAAACAACGAAGACAACCGCCATTAATGCATCAGAGTATGTTCGAGAAGAACAAAATATATTGCCCTCTAAATTTGAAGTGAATAAATTTAAAGCGGGTGTGGATGACTTAAGATTATCTGTTGAGCGGCTAGAGGCAAAAGTCCAACGCTTGATGGCGGCGAAGCTTAACCTAGAAAACGACTCAAAAAGGAAGTAACGTGATAAACCCAACAACGGCCTTTCGGCTCATTCGAATTCAGCGTGTGTTGTTGCGTTATGGTCTCGATGAGTTTGTATTTAATTTACATTTATTTAGGCCGTTACGTTATTTAACCTATTTATCCCCTAGCTATTTTTTAGGTAAACGAAAGGGTTCGCGTGGTGAACGTCTTCGTAAGGCACTAGAAGATTTGGGGCCTATTTTTGTGAAGTTTGGCCAAATTTTATCAACACGGCAAGACTTATTGCCGCCTGATATTGGCGAAGAGCTGTCGCGCTTACAAGATAATGTTCCACCCTTTGCTGATGATTTAGCGCGCCAGATTATCGAAAGCTCGTTAGAGGTTCCGATAGAAGAGGTGTTTTCGACTTTCTCACCTAGTCCCTTGGCATCAGCCTCTGTGGCGCAAGTGCATACAGCAACATTGCATACGGGCGAAGATGTTGTTGTCAAAGTGCTTCGTCCGGGAATTGAAAAAATTATTAATTCAGATGTGGGTCTGTTATATACCCTGGCGGAACTTGCTAATAAATACTGGGGTGAGGCCAAACGGTTAAAACCCTTAGATGTGGTTAAAGAGTTTGACCATACCATTCATGATGAGTTGGATCTTGTTCGAGAAGCCGCGAATGCCTCGCAGTTAAGACGAAACTTTGAGCATTCAGAGCACCTTTATGTGCCCGATGTGTACTGGGATTATACGCGCCAAAATGTGATGGTGATGGAGCGAATCTATGGCACACCAATAGGCAAAATAGATCAATTGCGTGAAAAAGGTGTTGACTTAAAGTTACTTGCCGAACGGGGCGTGGAAATATTTTTCGCACAAGTATTTCGGGATAATTTTTTTCATGCCGATATGCATCCGGGTAATATTTTCGCCTCTGATGATGCAAAATACCTTGCGGTGGATTTCGGTATTATGGGAAGCGTGACGCTTGAAGACCAGCGCTATTTAGCAGAAAATTTTCTGGCCTTTTTTCAGCGTGACTACCTCCGTGTGGCGCAATTGCATATTGAATCGGGCTGGGTGCCTAAAGAAACCCGTGTTGATGAGTTTGAAAGCGCGATTCGTGCAGTGTGTGAGCCGATATTCGAAAAGCCGTTAAAAGAAATTTCGTACGGTCATTTGCTCTTACGCCTTTTTCAAACGGCGCGTCGTTTCGATATGGAAGTGCAGCCACAACTAGTCTTGTTACAAAAAACTTTATTGAATATTGAAGGCTTAGGTCGACAACTTTATCCAGATTTGGATTTATGGCAAACCGCTAAACCGTATTTAGAGGAATGGTATAAAAACAAAGTAGGGCCAAAAGCGACCTTCAATAAGTTAAAAGAACACCTGCCGATGATGGGGGAAAAATTACCAGAGTTGCCAGAGATGATGTACCAAGTACTCAGTGATGCTTCAAAAGGTGAGCTTGAGGTTAAGTGGAGATCAGCGCAACTAGAAGAAATAAAGCAGCAAATGGCTAAAAATCACCGTAAGAGTATTATGGCAATTTGTGGTGGGAGTTTACTGATTTCAGCTGCGGTTATTTTAGGCTTAGATGGTTTTTCGCCGTTAATGCTGGGTGATGCGCCGTTAACTACTTGGGTTTTGGGTGTGCTGGGTGGAATATTACTGTTTAACGCATTAGACTAAACTTTCACGTTATTTTCACTCAAGGCGCTTAAGTTGGCGAAAAGAGGTTTTAGTGACGAGAGGTTCTGAGCATTTAGCGGCTACTAATAATTCTGTATCAATCATTGGTATAGATTGCGCGACGCAATCAAATAAAGTGGGTCTTGCGTTAGGCTCTGTTTCGAACGGCATATTAAGCATAGAGAAGGCTAGAAAGGTAGCTAAAAACGAATCTGTTGCTAATGTCGTGTCCAATTGGATAAAAGAACAAGGCAATGTTAAGACCTTAATAGCACTTGATTCCCCCTTAGGCTGGCCAGTAAAACTGGGCGAAGAGTTAATCGGCCATATGGCGGGCGCTTTGCTGAGTACCGATGCCCACCAGATGTTTCGCCGCAGAACAGACTTTTTTATAAAAGAAAAAGCAGGGAAGCAATCTTTAGATGTGGGTGCTGACCGTATTGCTAGAACAGCGCATGCTGCCTTGATGTTAATAGATGAGTTAACGGATCAGTTAGGGACGACAATCCCTTTGGCTTGGTCCGCTGAACTAGTTGACCCTATTAGTGCGATAGAGGTTTACCCTGCGGTAACTCTGAAATCTTGCCAGCTTCTCCCAGCAACAAGTTATAAGAAAGAAATCAGCAAAGAACGAAGCTGGATTTTTGATGGTCTTAGTCAGTTAATGAATGTATCAGAAATGGATAAAGAATTAGTTATCGCCGATGATGATATTTTGGATGCAGTGGTTTGTGTGCTAGCAGGTTATCACTTTATTCGTGCTGAAAGTGAGGGGCCGCGAACCAAGCAGGAACGAGCATTAGCAGAAAAAGAAGGCTGGATTTGGGCGAGAATGCCTCGGTGATTTTGCTGATACTCGAGCACCAATTAAAGTGATAACAGTATTTTCAATAAGACAGTGTTGGTATCGGTTGTTGAGAACTTTTGAGGAGGCATAAATGCCAACAGATAAGTTGAGTAAAACAGTGGATCAGGTTGTTAGTAATGCTCGAAAAGATCGTGAGCAACGAGATACTGGTTACCGTGCGAAAGCGTTAAAAATGTACCCTTGGATTTGTGGTCGTTGCGCAAGAGAGTTTTCTCAACAGACGCTGCATGAGTTGACGGTACACCATCGAGATCACGATCATGATAATAACCCTGAGGACGGGAGTAATTGGGAGTTGTTATGCGTTTACTGCCATGACAATGAGCATTCAAGGCAACTTGATCATCAATATGGCTCATTAACTGAAGATAAAACTAAAGAAGAGTTAAGGCAACACCCCTTTGCAGGGCTGGCAGACTTATTAAATAAATAACCCCTCCCAACGCTATTATTACTTTATGCTAATGAATCAATAATAAGAAAATAAGGAGAGAGAATGTCTGAGGTTAATAAAAAAATTGTTAGGGAGTTTTTTGCAGCGATGGACAGCAAACGCTTTGATGATATGAGAGATTTACTGCACCCAGATCATTTGTTCCACTTGCCGATGGCAAAAGAACCGTTGGATAAAGATGCACATATGATTATGAATATGAAGCTGCAAGAGTCAATGACAGATTTTGATCGACACTTTTATGATCAAATTGCTGAAGGTGACAAGGTGGTTAGCAGAATGAAACTACGCATGAAACATGTTGGCGAGTTTAATGGTGTTGCACCGACGAATGAATATGTTGACCTAGACGCTATTCATATTATGCGAATAAAAGATGGGTTGAATATTGAAGAGTGGGATGCAGTCGATTTTGTGCCTTTTCTTAAAGCATTGGGCTTTATTCCAAAAGACTCGAAAGGCCCTTGGGATTAAAGAGTAAGAGTTCACATATGATGTAATGGAGATAGCTCGGTTGCAGTGCTTAATGAGCTGGTCTAAGAAACGCCTATTGTTTTAAAATAACAATAGGCGTTTTTTTATTTAGGTGAATTAGAAGAAGAAGTTAAGGTTACTATCTGGGACGACAGTGTGATTAAACAACATGCTTCTTTTAGCCAGCTTGAGGCTATTGTCTTCAAGGCGCCAAATATCATCGCGCGATACCACCATGCGCTTTTCTACGCCATCCAGTCGGCTTCTAAGAACGGTAACAACAGAGAGAACGTTCCATTCACCCTCAACCTCTGTAGGGAACACCTCTATATTAGACACTGCGTGGTTTATCATGTTTTGAGGGTTCTCAGACCAAACGAGATTTGTCGCAAAGCGAGCAATACGTAGCTCTAATTGTTTTTTATAGTCATTAAAAATATTTGCGTCGAGAGGTTTGATGGCCTGCTTTTTTTCTTCACGTAAATAGCGAGCGGGTACGGGCATATAGTAATAAATATCGTCCGTTAGCATCGCTAGCCATTGGTCATACTCTTCATGGTCAAGTAGACGCGCTTCTTTATACAGAAGTGTTTGGAAGGTTTGGTAGGTGTCCGCATCAACAGCATTTTTAAAAGGAGATGGTTGACTCATTAGTTTTGTCCTCTTGTTGCATTTGCTTCTTCTAGGCTGTTGTAGTTTGGAACGGCGCTCCAATCTTTTGCTGCCATCATTTCTTGCCAGCGACGGTAGAAATATCGTTGGTTTTGTTCACCAACAAGGCCGTCACTAACGACGCCAGGCATTTCAGGGTGTGAGTACTCTTTGCCTAAGCCCATATTGGTGTATACATCTTTTTGGCGGGTTTGTAGGCCTCTGTTTTGTGAAGTACAGGCGGCAAAGTTTTCACCATCATCGTTATCAAACATGCCGGCGGCGCCAAATGTTCGGCAAACATTGTCGAGCACAGTTTGTTTTAACTCGTCTGACATCTCTTTATCAACCATCGCCCACGTCCACATTTCCATTTTTCCTGGACCTTTTGGATGATAAACACGGAACCAATTAAGCCCCGGTAACATTTGCACATTGGGGAAAATAGTCATGTTGATTTGCGAGCCCCAAAATTGCTTACCACGCGTTTCGCCAAGGCGTGAAATAACAGTCTCTCGGTTTTCTTCAAGGTAGCTAACAGGTAGGCTTGGGTCAGGGTAGAACGCATAACCAGATTGTCCATCTAGGGATGAAATAATCGAGTGACCATTCATACCACCACCAGCCATAGCGGTTGAACTGTCCACTTTAGTATTGCCTAGAGAAAGACTTTCAATGTCCATTGAGGTAGCAACAGTCATAACACCTGCATGAGCCCAGCCAATATGATAGCCATCGCCGCAGGCGTTTTCGACAGGCAGTTTCCAGTTGACAGGGTATTCAACTTTTTGCGTTGAGCCGATTAACTCGGTGCCTTCTGGCATGGCGTCGAGCCAAACATCTAAGTACCATTTCATATCACCCAAATAATCATCCAAAGTCGGTGATTCTGGATCAAAGTTACCAAAAATTAATCCTTTATAGCTATCTACCTTGCAAACAGGGTGTAAGCCAAATTTGGATTTATCGAGTTCATTGTAATAAGCATCCTCTTCCAGCGGGACAGATTGAAGCGTGCCATCTGCGGCAAAGCTCCACCCATGGTAGCTACAAGTAAACTGCTTGGCATTGCCTTTATCTGCCTTACAAACACGGTTGCCGCGATGGGTGCAGGTGTTAAGGAAGGCTTTGACTGATTGGTCTTTTTGGCGAATAACGAGGACCTCATCTTCACCCATAAAGGTCCTAAAATAGTCACCTGGATCAGGTATTTGGCTTTCGTGCGCTAAAAATAACCAGCATTTGCCAAAGATTCTTTCTTGTTCTTGCTCATAGATGTCTTGTTCATGAAAAATAGATCTACTTTGTCGACCAGTTGTATTGTCGACCAGTTGGCTAACGTCCACTTTACCCATAATGTTCCCCTTATGTGTTGAATTTGAGAAGGATGATTAATAACTATCCATCTAGTATATATTTATCGTTCAATGCTTGTCTAACGCTTGGTTGGTAAAAACGATGAGGTTGGGCAAAAGATTGATCCAAGGCATTTTTTCTAAAAAGAGTAATCGATAACTTAATTTAAGCTGCCATAATATTAAGGTGATGGCTGTGATACCAAAAAAAATACTAAAACCCAAACGCCCAGAAAATGATGATTGTTGTGGTGGAGGGAGCTGTTGCCCGTGCGTTTGGGAGGACTACTTTAATCAACTGGATCTATGGAATGAGCAGCAAGTTAAGGAAAAACTTGATAATACGTTAGATAAGACAGACTGACTAACGCTATATCTTCTTAACGCTTCAGTGTAAAATTCACCATTTCAAAATTAGTGCGTTACGCGCTGATTATCAATCGATTAACAATAAGCAAAGATCATGAGCCCAAGACCTTCTCGTCAAACACTAGCGAATGCTATTCGTGTCCTTAGTATGGATGCTGTCCAACAAGCCAACTCAGGACACCCCGGTGCACCGATGGGGATGGCAGATATTGCAGAAGTACTATGGAATGACTTTTTGTCGCATAACCCAGCCAATCCACACTGGGTGAATAGAGATCGCTTCGTATTATCGAACGGTCATGGCTCGATGTTGTTATATTCGTTATTGCATTTGTCGGGTTACGATTTAGATATTGAAGACATTCGTAATTTTCGTCAGCTGCACTCTAAAACACCGGGTCACCCAGAATACGGATATGCGCCAGGGGTAGAAACAACGACAGGTCCTTTAGGTCAAGGTATTAGCAACGCGGTGGGTATGGCTTTAGCTGAAAAGGTATTAGCTGCACAATTTAATCAACCTAACTTCAAGGTGGTTGATCATTACACGTATACCTTTATGGGGGATGGTTGCTTGATGGAGGGCATTTCGCATGAAGCATGTTCTTATGCGGGTACGCTTGGCTTAGGCAAATTAATAGCGTTTTGGGATGATAACGGTATCTCGATTGATGGCGATGTAGAGGGTTGGTTTACCGATGATACGCCAGCACGTTTTGAAGCCTATGGTTGGCAAGTAGTTCGTGATGTAGATGGGCATAATGCTAATGACATCAAGCAGGCGATTGAGCAAGCACAAAAAGAAACGAATAAACCCACGTTAATTTGCTGTAAAACAGTGATTGGCTCTGGTGCGCCTAATAAAGAAGGGACGCATCATGTACATGGCGCTCCATTGGGTGCCGAAGAAATAGCCGCTACCAGAAAAGCATTAGGTTGGACAGCGCCTGCCTTTGAAATTCCAGCTGAGGTAAAGAATGCGTGGGATGCAAACGATAAAGGTGAACAAGCAGAAGCTCAATGGGAAGAGTTATTAGAAGCTTATGTGGCTGAATACCCAGACCTAGCTGATGAACTATTGCGTCGTTTATCGGGTGAGTTAAGTGCTGATTGGGCAGAAAAATCAGAGGCATTTGTGCAGGCAGCGCAGCAGGCAGGTGAAACCATTGCCTCACGTAAAGCATCATTAAACACACTTAATGGTTACGGTCCTTTATTGCCCGAGCTTTTAGGGGGATCAGCTGATTTAACTGGCTCTAATTTAACTAAATGGTCAGGGTGTACAGATGTTGATGGGACGAATGCCAACGGCAACTATCTTCATTACGGCGTGCGTGAATTTGGCATGAGCGCAATTCAAAATGGCATTGCATTACATGGCGGCTTTATTCCTTATGGTGCAACGTTTTTAACATTTTCTGATTATGCTCGTAATGCTGTGCGTATGGCTGCATTGATGAAATTACGAAATATTTTTGTTTTCACGCATGACTCGATAGGGTTGGGTGAAGACGGACCAACACACCAATCGGTTGAGCATGTCTCAAGTTTACGGTTAATTCCAAACTTAGATGTATGGCGTCCGTGTGATGCGGTTGAATCTGCTGTTGCATGGAAGTATGCGGTTGAAAATGAAAGCACGCCGTCAGCGCTAATTTTTACTCGTCAAAACGTACAGCACCAGCCACGCACAGCTGACCAAGTGGCGGCTATTTCAAAAGGGGGTTATATCCTTAAAGATTGTGAAGGTGAGCCGCAGGTTATTTTAATGGCTACGGGGTCTGAAGTTGAATTAGCGACAACCGCTGCTGACGTATTAGCAGCAGAAGGCGTTAAGGTTCGCGTACTATCTATGCCGTGTACAGACCTTTTTGATAGACAAGATATGGCGTATAAAGAATCTATATTGCCTGCCTCAGTAACAGCAAGGGTAGCGATAGAAGCAGGATCAACAAGCCTTTGGTATAAATACGTGGGCTTGCAAGGTGCGGTGATTGGCTTAGACCGTTTTGGTGAATCGGCTCCGGCTAAAGAATTGTTTGAATACTTTGGCATCACAGCGGAAAAGTTAGTCGAAGCAGCAAAGAACTTAATATAAGTTTCTAAACTCATGGGTATTCGTATAGCCATTAATGGGTTTGGTCGAATTGGGCGCAGTGTACTCAAGGCACTGTATGCGTCTAACCGTCAAGAGCAGATTCAGGTGGTAGCCATTAATGACATTGAGTCATTTAGCACCGTAGCCGAGCATGTAAAAAATGATTTATCTGGGCTGAACATAAAGCTGTCTACTGATAAGAACACCCTGCTGATGGCAGGTAGGGATGTGCATTATTCGTCACAGGCAAACCCTGTAAAACTGCCTTGGAAATCGCTGAATATTGATGTAGTGCTTGAGTGTACAGGGCAATTTACTCAAGCAGAATCCGCCCATATGCATATTTTGGCAGGGGCTAAAAAAGTCCTTATTTCTGCCCTATCAGATGATAAGGTTGATGCCACGATAGTGTACGGTGTAAACCAGGCAGATCTAAAAGCAGAACATAAAGTCGTTTCAAATGGCTCTTGCACATTAAATTGTTTAGCCCACATGGTAAGTGTTTTAGATGCTGCGATGGGCGTTGAGTACGGTTTAAGCACAACTTTACATGCTTACGATGATAGGCATGAGTCAATGGTTGAGCAAATACCCATGATTCCAACTAAAACAAATTCACCAAACTCTATTGGCCTAGTGTTGCCGCACATGAAAGGAAAAATAGATGGGCTTTCTATTCGCTTATCTACTATCAGTGTAGCGATGCTGGATGTGACCTTTAGCAGTAAAAATCAGACAACAGTCGCTGAGGTTAATGAGCGAATGCGGCAGGCAGCCAGTGCTAGTCTGCAAGGGGCGCTTGGTTATAGTGAGGAAAATGCAGTGTCAACAGACTTTAGCGCTCATCCTGCTTCGTGTGTTTTTGATGCTACGCAAACTAAGGTGACATCAGGTCGGCTCGTTAAGGTCGTTGGCTGGTTTGATAATGAGTGGGGCTTTTCAAATCGAATGCTGGACACCGCGCAAGCGATGATGACGAATTAAGAAACATAAAGGAACTCAGATGACGATTATAAAGATGCAAGATATAAATTTATCTGGCAAACGCGTACTGATCAGAGAAGATTTGAATGTGCCTATTAAGGCAGGGAAAGTAACCAGTGATGCGCGTATTAGGGCTAGTCTGCCAACCATCCAACAGGCGCACAATGCAGGTGCGGTGGTGATGTTAATGTCACATATCGGGCGCCCAATTGAAGGACAGTATGATGAGACCTTTAGTTTGAAACCAGTGGCAGAGCATTTGTCTACCTTGTTGGGAAAACCAGTGCGCTTAGAAAAAGATTGGTTGGATGGGGTCAGTGGTCAGCCGGGTGATATTATTCTTTGTGAAAATGTACGTTTCAATGTTGGTGAAAAAGCAGATGACGAAGTGTTGTCGAAAAAAATGGCCGCTCTATGTGATGTGTTTGTGATGGATGCGTTCGGCACGGCTCACCGCGCACAAGCCTCAACACATGGCGTTGCCAAATTTGCACCGATTGCATGCGCAGGTCCGTTATTATCAGCTGAATTAGATGCTTTAGGTCAGGCACTATTTGAACCGGCTCAGCCGATGCTGGCGATAGTAGGTGGTGCAAAAGTGTCGACTAAATTGACGGTGCTGGACTCGATGTTAGACAAGGTTGATCAACTAATTGTTGGCGGTGGTATAGCGAATACTTTTATTGCCGCTCAAGGTTATTCGGTTGGCAAGTCGTTGTATGAGCCAGACTTGATTGATGAGGCGAAAGCGTTAATGTTAAAAGCAGAGCAGAATGGTGCGAGCATCCCGGTTCCGGTTGATGTGGTTTGCGGTAAAACATTTTCAGAAGCAGCACAAGCGACAGTCAAATCAGTCAAAGATGTTGAAGAGGATGACTTAATCCTAGATGTTGGCCCTCAAACAGCTGCCCAATATGCGGGTATCGTTAAAGCGGCCGGAACAATTGTTTGGAATGGACCTTTGGGCGTGTTCGAGTTTGACCAATTTGCAGGTGGAACAAAGGTATTATCACAGGCAATTGCAGACAGTGATGGTTTTTCAATTGCAGGTGGCGGCGACACGTTAGCGGCAGTGGATAAGTACGACATTGCCGATCAGGTTTCTTATATATCAACAGGTGGTGGTGCTTTCTTGGAATTTTTAGAGGGTAAGGCCTTGCCTGCGGTATCAGTTTTAGCTGAACGTAGCGCCTAAAACCAGAGCTGTTGGCGCGTTGTTGCGCCTTTAACAACGTTATTTCAGAAAATCTTGTTATATTTTGGTGCCATTAGCGAGCGCCTATTTCTTGCTGCACGGTTTATATTTAAGTTATTTGAACGCTTGCCGATATACACTTTACCTACATAACCAATTTCACGGCTGCTTAAATAGCGCTTAACTGAATTTATGAAAAAGATTACGCATTTTTCCCTAACGTGTTTATTACTTTTTGCCTTGATGGTCACATCTGTTCAGGCCGTAGATTTTAATAAAAATAATGCCATCGAAGTTCGCGTCTTGGTCGATGTGTCCGAGAGGATGAAAATAAGTGACCCAGAAAACCATAGAATATCGGCGCTCAAACTGTTCATCAATCTCTTGCCGAATAATGCAAACGTTGGTATTTGGATGTTTGATGAGATGCCAACAGAGATCATGAAAGCGGGTAAATCCGGTATTTCGTGGAAAACGCAGGCTCTTAAGAATGTAGAAAAAATTCAATCATCTAATAAAACAGGGGATATTGAAAAAGCGCTTGCGGTGGCTTCGCTGGATTGGGTAGAAAAAGACAAGAATGCACGTCGGCACATTGTTCTTTTAAGCGACGGAAAAGTAACGTCAGGAAAACTCATGAAAGATAATGTGGCGTCTAAAGAACGAATACTCAATTACCAGGTAGCGCGTTTAAAGGAAGTTGATGTTAGTGTTCATACGGTTGGATTTTCTGATGATGCGGATCTTGGTTTTTTAGAAACAGTGGCTAATGAAACACTCGGTTGGTTTGATGTGGCCAAAACAGCTGCACAGCTAGAACGAGCATTGCTGAGGGTTAGTAAACGCTTGGTTGAGAGAAATAGTATCCCATTAATTGCGAATACATTTACAGTTGATGAAACCGTAAGACAATTCACCGCAGTTGTTTTTAGAAAAAAAGGCTTTGGTACTACCCAGTTGGATGACCCGGAGGGTATGGATTTTGGACGTAGCAGTAATAGAAGCGGTGTTAGTTGGCACCGTGAAAAGAAATATGACATTGTGACAGTCACTAAGCCAATGGCTGGTGAGTGGAGGTTGATTGCAGCGGCTGATCCAGACAATGAAATCTTCATCACCACGAATTTGCAAATGGCTGTTGAAAACATGCCAAAAGAGATTTTTTCGGGTTCCGATACACGCATTAGAATGCTCATGACAGACAAAGGTAAGCTTCTGAAAAATAGCAATCTGTTAGATGTTATCGATGCGACGGTCGAGATTATAAATCAACGAGGGGACAAAGAAGTGCTTCCAATGCAGTTAGATATGATCAACGGCGGGTATTTTTTTGTTGATATTGGAAAAAACCTTAAGGTCGGCCCTTATGAGCTAATAGTTAGGGCTGTTGGAAATACCTTTGAGCGGATAGAAACGCTGTCTTTTTATGTCAAACAAAAGCCTAAAGTTAATTATGTGGAAATCAACCCGGTGTTCGATAAAGTACTTGAGCAAGCCGGTATTGTGCTGCCTGAAGAGGGGCTCACAGAGCAGCAGATTTTTCAATGTCCAGATTTGTCCAGTATTGTAGCGGGCGAAGAGGGTGAGCTTGAACCTGTTGTTGAGTCAGTAGAGGAAGCATCAAATTGGGCCTTAACCAGCGGGGTCGTATTGCTTGTTAATATAGTGTTAGCTGTGGCTGGTTTTTTTGGCTTTAAGTTATTTAAGAAGAAAATGACCGTTAAGGATGAGCAGTTGAGCAAAACGTTAGGGGTTTAAGGCGGCTTGTGACAAACCAGGCGGCGAGTAATATTAACGCGATGAATAAACGGAGTATTTAAATGAGTGAGTCGTTTTTAATTTTATTAATTGAGTTGGTATTTGTTTTAACAGCGATTGTTGGCTTGCTTTTGTTTAAAGTCTATAAGAAAAAGGAAGCCCTACAGAGTCAGATCACAGGGCTGGTTAAAAAGGTCGATAAAGAAGCGCAAGGCAGAAAAGAAACACTAGAAAACACGTTCAAAGCACAGGGAATTGCAGCTGATCAAGCAGGGCAAAACGCCGACCGCTTGGTGGGTGCGGAAGCCAATTGTGTTAAAAAGTTTGCGGTAGCGCAACTTAGTTTAGACTCGAAGGATATTGCTTCCTTTTCCGAAGCCGTTTATGGCTTATCAGCAGAGCACTTGGATGTGGGGTTATTAAATGCTGAGATTCTTTCATCAACACAAGTTCCAGTTGCTCCAGTGGTACAGCCAGTTCAACCTGTGCAGACAACAGTTGGTAGCGAACAAGAATCGGTTCAAGTAAATGATGATATTGAAGTCTCGCTTGATCTCGATGCGCTAGCAGACTCAGATAGTGCTGACGATGATGCTGGTGAACAGTCAGAGTCAGATGTAAAGAGTGTTAATACGGCGACACCAACCATTGAGCCAGAGGCTGAAGAAGAGCTTGAAATAGGTCAGCTTGACGGACATGTTGAGGTGTTGCGTAGCCCTGATACAACGGAAGATTCGGATGAACCCGTTGAAGAAGAGGCTGAGTTAAAAAAAGATTGAATAATCAGTTAGAGCTGGCGTAAAAAGTGATTGGAAACACAGCGCCTTAGGTTAACCCTGTATAAGAATTCGTCAAATAATCCGCTCATAATAGGGGGCTAAATACTACTTAGTTAGTGTTATAGGGTGCCTCCCATCCCCAATAAACCTTCGTTATCTATATAGACTTTAACTTGTTGCGGCATAGAGCCCCCAGACAGTAGATATTTGTAAACAATAGTATTAGTTACGAGCATATATTAGAAAAAAATGATATAAATACTATTTTTAATAAGTCATTAGATGTTGGAGAGCTGAAAATGGAAAAAACAAAAAATAAAGTGGTTGCCCCACGCTATTTTTCAGGGTCGTTAATGTTAATGTTGGGCGTGTTAGGGTTTTATCTTGGTGGCCTTTGGGTTTGGTTAGGCACAGCGGCGTTTATTTGTCTTGTTGTGTTGGATGTAAGTTTGCCTCGTGATGAGCAGTTGCATGATGTTCGGGCGACAGGCTTGCAGCATTTCGTCCTTTATTGCCAGTTACCATTAATTGTCATGCTCTGGTTAATGTTTGCCGATATGTTGAGCACGTCGAGTGGTAGTGTGCTGGAGATTATGGGTGGTATTTTTTCACTGTCCTTTTTAACTGCGCTGGGTGGTTTGCCTCCAGCTCATGAGCTGATGCATCGTCATGGTACATTGGATCGCTTTTACTGTACTTTGTATCTCACAGTGTTCTTACTCCCGATGAATGATCTCGGGCATGTTAAAGGTCACCATTTGAAGGTCGCTACTTCTGAAGACAGTGATACACCTCGCAGAGGTGAGTCGGTTTATACGTTTGCCTTTAGGTCTTTATGGGGACAAATGAAAGACTCGATTGAGATTGAAAAAGGCCGTCTGAAAAAAACTAAAACTTCTTTTTGGTCGCCTCAAAGCCGTTTCTTTCAATCGGTTATATTAATGTCGACTTGGTTGATTATTTGGTTTTCGATTGCAGGTATTCAAGCCTTGCCATTGTATATATTAACTATGATTATTTTTTATCTAGTGCTAGGTGGCTTTAACTATACTCAGCATTATGGCCTGATCCGAGTTATTGGTGAGCCTATTGAAACGCGACATTCATGGAATCAACTAAAGCCATTAAGCCGAGCGCTTTCATTCGAAATATCTAATCACTCTGAGCACCACTTAAAACCTACGCGTTTTTATACGGACTTGCAGCCATACCCAGAAGCACCACAGCTACCGAGTATAGCGCTATGCTTTATTTGCGCATTTGTGCCGCCTATTTGGGAAGCTAAAATAGTTAAGCCTCAATTAGCTATTTGGGATGAAAAAATGGCTAATGAAGCTGAGAAAAAGTTGGCTGAGGAAGCCAATATTAAAGCTGGTTGGGTATAGATTAGAGGGATAGAGCTATACAGTGGGAATGGGCTCGCCCCTTTGTAAGTTTTAGGTTTTCCGTTTTTTTTAATGTTAGGGTTTAAAAAAACGGGGAGGATGACGGAAGACTTTGGGGTGTATGCTTCCAATTTATATGGTTATGTCTCAAGTACGTCAAATATTATTGAAGTTGTTGCTTTTAACAGTTGACCAGCTAGGGACTCACCTTGCTATTAATACCTTGGTTATGGCCTAAGGCGAGAAAAATATGGAAATTGTTAATAAAAAGGAAGATGAACTATCTATTTGCACATTTTTTTTGTTAAAAAACTAACAGCAGCATGGCTGCTCTATAGATAATTTATAGAAAGCGGCTTGGTGACTACGGCTTCTTGGGTAATTTTTGTGCACTCACCTTTATGCATCATCAAACATTAGAGCAGCTAGAAGAACGCCTGAGCAGTGTGCTCAATTTAATTATTATAGGTTTAAAAGTAAGAGACTAATCATGCATCGTTTAGAAACAAATTTTAGTGAATGGGTTATACGTTACCGTGTAGCGATTATAGTGTTAAGCGTGTTAGTCGTCATTGTCTCTGGGCTTGGTGTTCAATACCTTGGGTTTACGCCGGATTATAGAGTTTATTTTAGAGACGATAGCCCACATTTGATGGCGTTTAATCAGAATGAAGCAACCTATTCTAAATCGGATAATGTGTTTATTCTTATTGCGCCTGAAACAGGCGATGTTTTTGAAAAGGAAATATTAACCCTCGTTGAGAACCTGACGGAAGAGGCATGGCAAATACCTTATTCTTTAAGGGTTGATTCAATTCAGAATTTTCAAAATACGTATGCAGAAGATGATGACCTTATTGTAGAGGATTTGTATGCAGAGGCCAGCTCATTAGAACAGGACGATATTCAGCGGGTTAAATCGGTGGCGCTAAGTGACCCACTTCTTTATAAGCGGATTATCTCAAAAGATGGTGGTGCAACAGCTGTTAATGTAACGATTGAATTCCCCGATATTGAGCCTGAAGAAGAGTTACGTGAAGTAGTGGCTCATGCACGTGAATTGGTAAAAAAATACCAAGAAAAATACCCCACAGTAAAGTTTTATATAACAGGGATGGCATTTATGAATAATGCCTTCGTTGAGTCTGGTCAAGGGGATGGGGAAACACTTTTCCCGATCAGTTTTGTGGTGATGGTTTTATTTCTAACCATATTATTACGCAGTGTTAGTGCAGTGTTCGGGGTGACCTTGGTTATTTTTATGTCAACCGTCGTAGCCTTTGGGTTGGGTGGTTATGCTGGGGTTCTGTTGGCACCCGCATCAGTGGCGTCTGGGCAAATGATTATGGTGTTGGCGGTAGCTAATAGTGTGCATATGCTGGTCACCTTCATTTTTGATTTGCAACATAATGTGGCGAAAACAGAGGCGTTAAAAGAAAGCTTGCGGATTAATTTAGTGCCTATTTTCTTGACCAGTGTGACCACGATGATTGGCTTTTTGGGGATGAATTTTAATGAATCAGCACCGTATAGAGATTTAGGGAATTTGGTGGCGGTTGGTGTTTTTGCATCGATGGTTTTTTCGCTGACTTTTTTACCAGCCATCATGAGTTTTTTGCCCGTACGAATTAAGCCCGGGGAGGATGCGGCAGTCCCTTATCTAGAAAAGTTTTCAAGGTTTTCTATTAAATTTCATCGTCCATTATTACTGTTAATGTGTGTGGTGGCCATTTTGTCAGCCGCAGCGATACCGCTAAATACATCGGAAGAGCATTTCACTACGTATTTTGACCATAGCGTACAGTTTCGCGTTGATTCGGATGCAACTCTGGATATTATGGGTGGCACGTTTCAGCTGACATACTCCCTTCCTGCCAACGAAAAGGGCGGAGTGAGTGAGCCAGAATATCTTAAGAATTTAAAAGCATTTGCAGATTGGTATCGAGAGCAGCCAGAGACTATCAATGTCTTTGTTTTTACCGATACCATGCTGCGGCTGAATAAAAATATGCATGGGGATGACCCTGCTTGGCAAAAATTACCAGAAAGTCGTGATTTGGCTGCGCAGTATACGCTGCTGTATGAGATGTCATTACCTTATGGTTTGGATTTGAATAATCAGGTTAATGTGGACAAGTCAGCCACGCGGATGGTCGCGACCGTCAGGGATATGACCAATAACGAACTGATGGCGCTTGAGGAAAGAGCACAGGCTTGGCTAAAAGCAAATGTTCCCAGCACAATGACGACCATTGGTACCGGCACCTTGATGATGTTCTCGCATTTGGCTGATACTAATACCACCAGCATGATCGTTGGATCGGTGCTGGCACTGATTCTTATTTCAGGTATTTTAATGGTGGCCTTGCGCTCGGTTAAAATGGGCCTGTTAAGCTTGGTGACCAATATATTGCCCGCAGGGGTTGGTTTTGGGCTTTGGGGCGTGCTCAGCGGCGAAGTTCATATGGGCCTATCGGTAGTGGTCAGTATGACGTTGGGTATCGTGGTGGATGACTCGGTGCATTTCTTAAGTAAATATTTGCGTGCCAAACGCGAAAAAGGCTATTCGACAGAAGAGTCCATTACATACGCCTTTACTCATGTAGGCAAAGCATTAGGCATTAGTACGCTCGTTTTAATAGCTGGTTTTGGTGTGCTGATGGCATCGCACTTTGCGATGACGACTGATATGGCGCTGTTAACGGTATGGATTATTGTCGCCGCCCTAGCCGCAAACTTCTTATTCTTGCCGGGTCTATTGTTAAAGTTTGATAACAACAAAGAGAAGGTGTTGCAGCAAGACGCTAATGAGGGTGTTTGATTTGTTAATAAAGATGTTAGAGAGAAACCGTTAGATGGAACGTTTAGAAGGCTATTTTAGTCAGTGGGTTATTAAGTATCGTGGATGGATTATTGCAGTTAGCCTATTGGTGTTGCTAGCGGCTGGCAATGGTGTGCAGTATTTAGGGTTTGATAATGATTACCGTGCTTTTTTTACCGATGATAACCCTGAGTTATTGGCTTACGATAAGGTTGAAAATACCTATACAAAGTCAGATAACGTCTTCATTTTAATTGAGCCAAAAACAGGCGATGTTTTTCAGCCAGAGGTGCTTAAGCTTCTCGAAGAGCTGACAACATCCGCTTGGCAAACCCCACATTCTAGACGTGTGGATTCGCTGCAAAATTTCCAGAATACCTATGCAGAAGACGATGATTTAGTTGTTGAGAGCTTGTATGAGGAAGCCGAAGATTTACTGGCTGTGGATATCGAAACAATTAAGCAAGTCGGTTTGTCAGACCCGTTACTATTGAAGAGGTTAGTCTCTGCCGATGGCCGTGTTACGGCATTGAATATTACCATTGAATACCCAAAAGTTGACGCGGATAAAGAGCTAAAAGACGTTGTGTCTAGCACACGTGACATGGTGGCTAAGTTTGAGAAGGCTTACCCTAATGTTAATTTTTATATTACCGGCATAGCGTTTTTAAATAATGCCTTTGTTGAAGCGGGGGAGAATGATTTATCCTTGTTAGTGCCGGTAAGTTTGCTTTTGATGGTTGTTATTATGTTTGTGTTATTGCGCAGCCTTAGTGCAGTAATAGGCATTACATTGATCGTTATTTTTTCCGATGTTATTGCCTTGGGTTTAGGCGGTTATGCCGGCATAAAATTAACACCCGCTTCTATTTCATCGGCGCAAATGATTATGGTACTAGCGGTTGCTAATAGTGTTCATTTGCTGGTTACTTTTATGTATGGCTTGCAGCATAAAGTTCCAAAGCAAGAGGCTTTGCTTGAGAGTATACGGATTAATTTACAACCTATATTTTTAACAAGCGCCACCACGATGATTGGTTTTTTATGCTTGAACTTTAGTGAATCCCCACCTTTTAATGATCTAGGTAACTTAGTGGCAGTGGGTGTGTTTGTTTCCTTTTGTCTGTCGCTAACTTTTTTACCAGCGATGATGAGTTATCTGCCAGTCCGCGTGAAAGCGGGAGAAGATATTGCTGTAGAGCGCTTAGCTTCTTTTTCTAGGTTTGTTATTCGTTACCAAAATATTATATTGTTTTTGTCAGCAGGGGTTGTGTTGGTTGCAGCTTATGCTGCTACGTTAAATAAACCAGAAGAGCAATTTCTTAAATATTTTGATGAGTCTGTAGAGTTTAGAGGTGATTCTGATTTTGCTAATCAATCCGTTGGTGGTCTATTTCAAATATCGTTTTCTTTACCAGCTGAAGGTAAGGGCGGCATTAGTGATCCGCAATATCTAGAGCATTTAGCGCTGTTTGCCCAGTGGCTTAAAGAACAACCAGAAATTATTAATACGTATGTTTTAAGCGATACCTTAAAGCGGTTGAATAAGAATATGCATGGGGATGACCCCGCTTGGTATAAGTTGCCAGAAAGTAGAGAAATGGCTGCGCAGTATTTACTGTTATATGAAATGTCATTGCCCTATGGTTTAGATTTAAATAATCAGGTCAACATTGATAAATCAGCTACCCTTTTGGTAGCGGGTGTAGAGGAGATGAGTAATGTTGAGCTGTTAGATTTTGAACAGCGTGTGCAACAATGGATGCAGGACCATTTGCCCGCAAGTATGCAAGCAAAAGGTTCAGGGGCGATTTTAATATTCGCCCACCTGACAGAAAAAAACATCAAAAGCATGCTTAGTGGCTCTATATTGGCGTTAGTGCTTATCTCGATGATTCTAGTTTTTGCACTTCGTTCTATCAGAATTGGCTTTTTAAGTTTGGTGCCGAATTTGGTCCCCGTCATTATTGGTTTTGGTTTGTGGGGCTTATTGTATGTTGAGGTGAACATGGCCTTGGCATCGGTCGTCAGTATGACTCTGGGTATTGTGGTAGATGACACGGTGCATTTTTTAAGTAAGTACTTACGTGCCAAGCGTGAAAAGGGCTATAGCACTGAAGAATCGATTACCTATGCGTTTACCCACGTTGGCAAAGCGTTAACTATTAGTACACTGATCCTTAGTGCTGGCTTTGGTGTTTTAATGATGTCACCTTTTGCGCTTAATTCAGACATGGCCACGTTAACTACATGGATTATTGTGATTGCGTTAGTGGTGGACTTGCTGTTGTTACCTATTTTATTACTCAAACTAGATAAGGAAAAAACATGAAAAAATTAGTCAGTTTATTGGTGCTTTTGTTGCCGTTAATGGCCAGCGCGCAAACGCCGGAAGAAAAAGGCATGGAAATAGCGGTAGAAGGTGATAAGAGGGATGCAGGTTTTGGCGATATGACGTCAGATATGGTGATGACACTAAAGAATGCAAATGGTGATGTCAGTATTAGAAAAATGCGATCTAAAAACCTTGAGGTAGAAGGCGACGGCGATAAGGGCTTAACTATTTTTGATGAGCCAGCTGATATTAAAGGCACCGCTTTTTTATCCTTCACACATATTTTAGAGGCAGATGATCAGTGGTTATATTTGCCAGCTTTAAAACGAGTAAAGCGTATTTCATCTAAAAACAAATCAGGCCCTTTTATGGGTAGTGAGTTTGCCTTTGAAGACTTATCATCTCGTGAGGTGGCAAAGTTCAGCTATTTGTACTTACGCGATGAAGTCATTAATGGTGAAGAGGTGTTTGTTGTTGAATCTAAGCCTAACTATAAGTATTCAGGATATACGCGTTTAATTGCTTGGATTAGTAAAGAAAAGTATCAACCGTTAAAAATTGAATATTATGATCGTAAAAATACCTTGTTAAAAACGACGACAGCAACCGGCTACCAGCAGTATATGGGTAAATATTGGCGGCCTGATTCATTAAACACGGTGAACCATCAAACAAAAAAAGAGACGCGCTTGGATTTTTCAAACTACGAGTTTCAAAAAGGTTTGTCTGATCGTGACTTTAATAAAAGCAGCTTAAAACGAGCGCGCTAATAACTGAGTACAAGTCAATGAGCTTTAAAAAAGCAATGGTAGGCGGCCTGTTGGTAGGCGGGGTCGCCTTCTTATCGTCCGGTTTCGCAAGCGAGTGGTCTGGGTATGTAGCGGGGGAGTATCGCTATTTCACGCAGTCAGCTCTAGATCAGCAGCAGTTTAATGACGCAAGCGTATCGTTTTCAGCCGCGCCGGAGTTTTATCACAGTTGGAATGATGGCGATGATGCCTTTATCTTTAGCTCATTTTTTCGTTGGGATGAGCAAGATCCTCAACGCACACATATAGATTTGCGTGAGCTGATGTGGATTCATGCCGAGCGAGACTGGGAGGTGCGCTTAGGTGTTGGCAAAGTGTTTTGGGGGGTGACTGAATCACAGCACTTAGTGGATATTATTAATCAGTCCGATATGGTTGAAAACTTTGACGGTGAAGATAAGCTTGGACAAACCATGCTTAACTTGTCGCTTATTAAAGACTGGGGAACAGTTGATTTATTTGTACTGCCGGGTTTTAGAGAGCGAACTTTTTCAGGCAATGAGGGGCGTTTTCGCCCAACACCGGCGATAGACGATCATACCGCTTATCAATCTGATTCTAAGGATAAGCATGTGGATTATGCTGTGCGCTGGAGTCAAACGTTTGATGATTGGGATGTTGGGGTCTCCCACTTTTATGGCACGAGCCGTGAGCCAAGAATTATTCCTACAGCGACCGCGGGTGGTATCGCGTTGGTTCCTTTTTACGACCTTATTAATCAAACCGGCCTAGACGTACAAGCAACGCTCGATGAGTGGCTTTGGAAGGTTGAATTGATACACCGTAGTGGACAGGGTGAAACATTTAACGCGTTTACAGGTGGTTTTGAATATACTTTTGTGGGTGTTATGGAGTCTGCTGCTGATGTTGGTCTGATAGCGGAATATTTGTACGATGATCGCGGTGCAGACGTTGCTTTTGATAATGATATATTTGTGGGTGCTCGTTTAGCAATGAATGACGCGGCGTCAAGTGAGCTATTATTTGGCGTTATTGCTGATGTTGACCAAAACACTCAGTTCTATAGCCTTGAGGGAAGCCGGCGTATTGGTGTTAGTTGGGTATTAAGTGTAGAGGCGCGATTCATATCCGCTGCTAGCAATGATGCACTTGCACCTTTTCGCCAGGACGATGTTATTCAACTGGAGTTTGCACGCCACTTTTAATCAACCCTTGTTGCCAATTTTTAATTGATAGCCGCTTTTGCTAAGAGGCGGCTATCAACAGTTTGCACCAAAATAGGTTGATGAATGCTCGGCTTTGATGCAGAATCGAAAAATTAAATTAATAATAAAAGGTTTTGTATGAAATTAATAACAGCCATTATCAAGCCGTTTAAATTAGAAGATGTGCGAGAGGCTCTATCTGCTGCGGGATTTGAAGGAATTACTGTAACAGAAGTTAAGGGTTTTGGCCGTCAGCGCGGCCATACAGAATTATATCGTGGGGCTGAATACGTCGTTGATTTTTTGCCAAAGGTAAAGTTAGAGATTGCGGTTTCGACAGAGCAGTTAGACAGTGCAATTGATGCAATTATTAATGCGGCGAATACTGGAAAAATTGGCGATGGCAAAATTTTTGTAACGAATCTAGAAAGAGCAATTCGAATTCGTACCGGAGAAACAGGCGTTGAGGCTTTGTAAATGAAGATCAGGGGAATTGATAGCTGTCTCTTTTTAAGTCTGTTGTTTTTGCCGACTTTAGCCAGTGCTGAGGAATTAAACGGTGCCAATACTGCATGGATTTTAACGTCTACAGCACTTGTGCTTTTTATGACCATCCCCGGCCTATCAATGTTTTATGCGGGACTGGTACGTACTAAGAATGTACTGTCTGTGTTTATGCAGTGCTTTATGATTACCTGTGTCTCGTCTGTATTATGGTTAATTGTCGGTTATAGTCTTGCGTTTGGCGAAGGTAATGCGTGGATTGGTGATTTATCAAGGGTGATGTTTTCTGGTATTAGCCGTGAAACGTTGTCGGGCGATATTCCAGAAGCATTATTTGCAATGTTCCAGATGACCTTTGCGGTTATTACTCCTGCATTGATCGTGGGTGCCTTCGCAGAAAGAATGAAATTTTCTGCGATGCTGTTATTCAGTGCTATCTGGCTGTTGGTTGTTTATGTGCCCGTTACCCATTGGGTTTGGGGTGGTGGTTGGTTAAGCGCATTGGGTGTTTATGACTTTGCCGGTGGTATTGTTGTGCATATCACAGCCGGTGTTGCGGCCTTAGTGGCAGCACTTGTTATTGGCCCTAGGAAAGGCTTCCCAGCAACAGCAATGCCTCCTCATAATTTAACAATGACGATTGCTGGTGCAGGTATGCTCTGGGTGGGTTGGTTTGGCTTTAATGGTGGTAGCGCCTTGGCTGCCAATGGTGATGCAGCAATGGCCATCATTGTGACGCATATTTCCGCCTCTATGGGGGCCTTTACCTGGATGGCTATTGAGTGGAAAAGATTTGGTAAACCCAGTGCTTTGGGTGCCGTTACCGGGATGGTTGCAGGTTTAGGTACGATTACACCTGCGTCAGGTTTTGTGGGCCCAGGTGGTGCGCTTATCATTGGTTTGTTGGCGGGAATGGTTTGTTTTGGCGCCACACAGTACATTAAGCGTGTGTTGAAGATTGATGATTCATTAGACGTTTTTCCCGTGCATGGTGTTGGGGGGATTTTAGGGTCCTTAGTAGTTGCTGTGTTTGCATCCACCCAGTTAGGTGTTTTTAGCGGTTATGGTTTTGCCGATGGTATTACAACAATAGCAGGCCAGTTATCTGTTCAAGCAATTGGTGTAGTAACAACCATCGTGTTTACAGCTGTCTCCACCTACATTATTTTGAAACTTGTTGGTGCTTTAACCGGCGGTCTGCGAGTGGATGAAGAAGCGGAGCAGCAAGGACTGGATGTTGTTTCGCATGAGGAAACGGGTTACAACCTGTAAACAAAATAAGCGAGATAAAAAGCCCGGCTTAGCCGGGTTTTTTATGCGAGGTCTGGACACGCTATAAGAAAAATTAGGAGAGCACGATGATTAAATTATATGGTTACCCAAGGTCGAGAAGCACGCGTGTAGTTTGGATGCTGGAAGAGTTAGGTGTCGATTATGAGTACATCAAAATAGAGTTGTTAAAAGGAGCTGGGCAGGCGGAGGATTATCTAAAGGTTCACGCAGATGGCAAGGTGCCAGCGATTGATGACGACGGTTTTGTACTAACAGAATCAGCGGCTATTATGACGTACTTGGGAGATAAGTATCCTGCGTCAAATTTAGTGCCAATGCCAAATAGCAAGCAAAGGGCAAAATATGACGAATGGTGTTTCTTTGTGCTCACAGAGTTAGAGCAGCCGTTATGGACGACTGGAAAGCATACGTTTGTTTTTCCTGAAGAGAAGCGTGTACCGGAAATTCTTCAGATTGCGCGTTGGGAGTTTTTAAAAGCTTGTAAGGTATTGGCGCAGCGTTTAGAGAATAAAACGTTTGCCTTAGGTGAGTCGTTTTCTGCAATTGATATTCTAGTGGCGCAGACGCTTCTTTGGGCAAAGGCGTTTGATATGCCCACCGGCTCTAAAGAGTTAGACGCTTACCGTGACCGAATTAGCGCAAGGCCATCACTCGGTAGAGTCGTGGATAGAGAGACGGCGGCGAATTAATAATAAATTCTGGTCTATTCATAGACTTAACTTAGGTGCTACAATAGTGAGTTCATTCAAACTACTTAACTTTCGGTGTAAGCGTGGAAGCGATGTTTGGATAACATTTTATTAACTTAACCTTCGTAGACTTATGACTGACTTATCCAAATACAGAAATATTGGTATTTTCGCCCACGTGGATGCGGGTAAAACCACCACGACAGAACGTATCTTAAAATTAACCGGCAAAATTCATAAAACGGGTGAGGTTCACGATGGTGAAGCGACAACTGATTTTATGGAGCAAGAAGCTGAGCGTGGAATTACGATTCAATCTGCAGCAACATCTTGTGAGTGGAACGGTCACCGCATGAACATTATCGACACACCGGGACACGTTGATTTCACAATCGAAGTGTATCGTTCTTTAAAAGTGCTTGATGGTGGTGTGGGTGTTTTCTGTGGTTCTGGTGGTGTTGAGCCTCAGTCAGAAACAAACTGGCGTTATGCGAATGAATCTGAAGTAGCTCGTGTTATTTTTGTGAATAAGCTAGATCGTATGGGTGCTGATTTCTACCGTGTGGTTGATCAAGTTGAGAATGTGCTGGATGCTAATCCATTAGTCATGGTGTTACCAATTGGTATTGAAGATGACTTCACAGGTGTTGTTGATTTGTTAACACGTAAAGCATACGTTTGGGATGATTCTGGTCAGCCTGAAAACTACACAGTGAGTGAGCCTCCAGCTGACATGGCTGATAAGGTTGAAGAGTACCGTGAAAAGCTTATTGAAATGGCGGTTGAGCAAGACGATGACTTGATGGAAGCATACCTTGAAGGTGAAGAACCTTCTATGGACGACATCAAACGTTGTATCCGTAAAGGAACAATCGCACTTGACTTCTTCCCAACATATTGTGGTTCTGCCTTTAAAAACAAAGGTATTCAATTAGTATTGGATGCAGTTGTAGACTTCTTACCGAATCCAACAGAAGTGAAACCTCAACCAGAAACAGATGACGAAGGTAAAGAAACAGGTAATTTTGCGATCGTTGACGAAAAAGGTCCATTACGTGCGTTAGCATTTAAAATCATGGATGACCGTTTTGGTGCCTTAACATTTATCCGTATCTACTCAGGGGTAATGAATAAAGGGGATACTGTTTTAAATACCTTTACGGGCAAAACGGAACGAATTGGTCGTCTAGTTGAGATGCACGCCGATGAGCGTATTGAGCTAGACGGTGCTGTGGCTGGTGATATTGTGGCTGTTGTAGGCATGAAAGATGTACAAACAGGTCATACATTATGTGACCCTAAAAACCCAGCAACCTTAGAACCAATGGTATTCCCTGATCCAGTGATCTCTATTGCTGTGTCACCTAAAGATAAAGGCGGCTCAGAAAAAATGGGTATTGCGATCGGTAAAATGATCAAAGAAGACCCATCCTTCCGTGTTGAAACAGACGAAGACAGTGGTGAAACTATTCTTAAAGGAATGGGTGAACTTCACTTAGATATTAAAATCGATATTCTTAAGCGTACCCATGGTGTTGATGTTAGCGTGGGTAAACCACAAGTGGCGTACCGCGAAACCATTACTAAGCGCTTAGAAGATAGCTACACACATAAGAAACAATCAGGTGGTTCAGGCCAATTTGGTAAAATTGATTATGTTCTAGAACCAGCTGAAACCGGTGAAGGCTTTAGTTTTGAATCAAAAGTAACCGGTGGTAATGTTCCTCGTGAATACTGGCCTGCGGTTGAAAAAGGCTTCGAAAAGCAAATGGCAAAAGGTGTGTTAGCGGGCTACCCTTGTGTAGACGTTAAAGTAACCTTAATGGATGGTGGTTTCCATGCAGTGGATTCATCAGCCGTTGCGTTTGAATTAGCAGCGAATGGTGCGTACCGTCAATCTATGCCTAAAGCAGGCGCGCAGTTAATGGAGCCGATCATGAAAGTGGACGTGTTCACACCAGACGATCACGTCGGTGACGTTATTGGTGACCTTAACCGTCGCCGTGGCATGATCAAGTCTCAAGATGCGGGCGCAACAGGTGTACGTATTAAGGCTGAAGTACCACTTAGCGAAATGTTTGGTTACATTGGTGACTTACGTACGATGACATCAGGCCGTGGTCAGTTCTCTATGGAGTTTGTTCACTATATGCCTTGTCCTAAAAACGTGGCTGAAGAAGTGATTAAAGAAGCCAAAGAGCGTGAAGCTAATAAATAAGTTAGTACGCGGTAAATAATAAAAGGGCTGGTTTTTACCGGCCCTTTTTTATGCAACACTATAAAATAAACGTATGAAGGTATTAATTGTCGCCGCTCTTTGGCCAGAGCCTACATCGTCTGCAGCGGGCCGGCGAATGATGGATTTATTAAAGCAGTTTCACGCGCAAGGCTGGTCCATCACCTATGCTTGCACAGCAATGGCGTCTGAGCATTGTTACCCGCTTGAGTCGCTCAATATTAAACGACAAAGTATTGCGGTTAATGATGCTACATTTGATGTATTTATCAGCAATTTATCGCCAGATATCGTTCTGTATGACCGCTTTATGGTGGAAGAACAATTCTCTTGGCGGGTAGAAAAGCATTGCCCAACAGCGATGTCGATGCTGGAAACATCAGACCTACACTGTTTACGCAGTGCACGTGAGATAGCAGTAAAAAAAGCTAGGGAGTTTAAGCAGGCTGATTTAATGAACGATGTCGCTTATCGAGAGATTGCGAGTATTTTGCGTACAGACCTAACATTAATTATCTCAAGCTATGAGATGACGTTATTGAGCTCGGTATTTAAAGTGGATGAGTCCTTGATTCATTACCACCCCTTTATGGTAGATACTAAAGATGCCCAGAATAAGGCTAACAATTGGCCTAGCTATGAAGAGCGAAACGGCTTTATCTGTATTGGTAATTTTAAGCACGCGCCAAATTGGGACTCTGTGCAGTATTTAAAGCAAGAAATATGGCCGCGTATTAGGCAGCAGTTATCGGCAGCAGAGTTATTCATTTATGGTGCCTATCCACCCCCCAAAGCGTTTCAGCTGAATAAAGAAAAAGATGGTTTCTATATAAAAGGACGGGCAGATAATGTAACAACCGTGATGCAACGTGCGCGAGTATGTTTAGCGCCGTTGCGTTTTGGAGCGGGCTTGAAAGGCAAATTATTAGATGCGATGGAGAACGGTACGCCGAGCGTTACCTCATCAGTAGGGGCAGAGGCTATGCATGGAGATTTGCCATGGAACGGTTTTGTTGAAGATGAGCCGCAGGCGTTTGCAGACTTAGCAGTGAAGTTGTATGCAAATAAGTCGATGTGGCAAACATGCCAATCGCAAGGTATGGATATATTGCAACAGTGTTATTCATCAACACGGTTTATGCAGCCGCTAATAGAAAGGATTATATCGGTGAAAGATCAGTTAGCCGCCCATCGTCAGCATAACTTTCAAGGTGCTATGCTGAAACATCATTTAATGAAAAGCACAAAATACATGTCTCTTTGGATAGAAGAAAAAAATAAAAGAAAAGAATAATTATGGCGAAAATCATGGTGATGGGGTGTGGTGATGTAGGCATGGGGTTAGCTGAAAGGCTGGCGGCGACAGGGCATGAAGTTACTGGGGTGAGAAGAACCTTGCAGACTCAGTCCTCAGATATTCATTTTATTCAGGCAGATGTGACGAATGCTGAACAGGTGGGTGCGTTAGACTTTAATGTTGATGGCCTTGTTTATATATTGTCTCCTACAGGGCGAGACATTTCTGCATACAAAGATGTGTTTAAAATAGGGGTAGAGCAGGTGCTAAGTGCATTAAAACAGCAAAACCCGACGCTACCGATATTTTTTATATCATCCACAAGGGTATATGCTCAGCAACAAGGGGAGTGGGTGAATGAACAGTCAGTAACAGAGACAATGGACGAAAGAGGGCGGCTTTTGTTGCAAGCTGAAGGCCTGTTTTTAGCATTTAATGAGCATGCAACAGTGATTAGGTTTTCTGGAATTTATGGGCGTTCAAACTACTTTATAAATCAGCTTAAAAGAGGCATAGAGATTCAAAAAGTCCCTCCATATTATACAAACCGAATTCATCGAGAAGACTGTATCGGCGTACTTGAATTTTTGCTAACTAAGCAGTTGAATGGTGAAGGCTTAGAGCGTATTTATTTGGCCTCTGACCTAGATCCTGCCGAAAAATGGAATGTGGCAAGCTATATCACAAAAAAACTAGGGTTAGCCTCTTGTAGTGCAAAGATATTAGATAAAACGGCTAGTCGTAATAAGCGAATAGATAGTCGGCAATTAACCGAGGGCGGCTACCAGTTTAAGTATGCGAGCTATGAACAAGGCTATGAGGCTTTGATGAATGAAGAACGCTAAATCAATCGTTATATTAACCGGTGCAGGGGTATCGGCGGAGTCAGGCATTAAAACCTTTAGAGCCAGTGATGGGCTTTGGGAAGAGCATAGAATAGAAGAGGTGGCTACGCCTGAAGGCTTTGCAAGAAACCCGGCATTGGTTCACCGTTTTTATAATATGCGTCGGCAGCAGTTATTAAGTGGCGAGGTGAAACCAAATGAGGCGCATCTTGCAATCGCTGAGCTAGAAAAAAACAATGAACTGTCTGTATTAGTGGTAACGCAGAATATAGATAATTTACATGAGCGAGCAGGCACAAAAAATATTATCCATATGCACGGCGAGTTATTGAAGTGTTTTTGTAAGCAGAGCGAAAAACGATTTACAGTTTATGAAAATTTAAATGAAGACTCGGTGTGTGAGTGCTGCGGACAACAAAAGACCCTGCGACCAGATATCGTTTGGTTTGGCGAAATGCCCTATCAAATGGATGAGATTTACAGAGCGATTATCGAATGTGACTTGTTTCTGTCAATAGGGACATCGGGCAATGTATATCCTGCTGCAGGTTTTGTAGAAATGGCTAATCAAGCCGGAGCCCATACAGTAGAGCTTAACCTTGAGCCCTCTCAAGTTGAGTCAGAGTTTAAAGAAAAAATCTATGGCCCTGCAAGTGAAGTCGTTGCAAGCTACTTACGCCAATTAATGTAATTTAATAGCGGTGTCAGGGTAAGGCTGTAACTCGTTTAATGGAATGGACATGCCATCTGGCATGACGATACGAGCGTGGTGCCGGTGTAAGCGTCTTGGCCCTGAAACACCGCACGAATGAGCAATAGTAGACACCTCTTTAACTAAGTTCTTTTGATAATTAGCAACGCGATTTGCTTTATTCGCTGGATCGAGACCACGTTGTAGGTCACGGTTGTGTGTAGTGATGCCCGTTGGACAGGTGTTTTTATTGCATTGCAGGGCTTGTATGCAGCCGAGAGCAAACATAAAACCACGTGCTGAGGTGATAAAGTCAGCGCCTGCGCACAAAGCCCAAGCGACCTCAGCAGGGTTAATACGTTTGCCGGAAGCGATAATACGAATACGTTTACGAAGGCCATATTTAAGAAGGGTATTCTCAACCGCTGGTAATGACTCAGTAAGCGTTAGCCCGACATTATCAATTAATGACATAGGCGCTGCACCGGTTCCGCCATCGCCACCATCAATAGTGATAAAGTCGGGAGCGGATTCTTCGCCACGAGAACAGATTAATTCACACAGCTCCTCAAGCCATTGCCACGAACTGACAACGGTTTTAAAGCCAACCGGTTTGCCGGTTACATGGCGGACATGTTCAATTAAATCCAAAAGCTCAGTGGTTGAATTAACATCAACGTGACGGTTTGGGCTGATTGAATCCATACCGGCGGGTATGCCACGAATATCGGCAATTTCTTGGCTGACTTTTAAACCGGGTAAAATGCCTCCCTTTCCTGGTTTAGCCCCTTGGCTGAGCTTAATTTCAAACATTTTAACTTGATGGTGTCGGGCAATCGATTCGAGTTTCTCATCACTTAATTGTCCGTGCTGATCGCGAACGCCATATTTAGCAGTGCCAATTTGAAAAACCAGGTCACAATCACCTTCCAAATGGTAAGGGGACAGGCCACCTTCGCCGGTGTTATACCAACAGCCGGCTTTTTTAGCGCCGTGTGAAAGCGCCTGTACTGCAGGCTTGGAAATAGCGCCAAAACTCATTCCCGAAATATTAAAAACCGATGACGTTGAATATGGTTTGTTGCAATAGGGGCCTATCATGATTGGGCCTAAGGCAGCGTTTTCATGTTCCAGTTTTGGAAAGGGGCAATTAACGAAAATAATAGCACCGGGCTGTCGTAGGTCTTTGGTTGAACCAAAAGCTACGGTGGCATCTAAATTTTTCGCAGCCCGGTAAACCCAGCTACGTTGAGCGCGGTTAAAAGGCAGTTCTTCACGGTCCATGGCAAAGAAATATTGTCGAAAAAATTCGCCTCCCTTTTCAAACAAGAACCTAAAGCGGCCTATGAGCGGGTAGTTTCTTAAAATAGTCGATTTTTTTTGCGTGCGGTCTTTGACGTAAAGAATAACCGAAAGTATGAGGAATGCGGTCAACGCAAAGACAAAGGCAGCACTTAAGAACTCAATGGATCTTGATAAATAAAGTGCAACATTCATTGAAAATAGACTATCCATAATTTAATTATCCCTTAAATTTTTTAGCAATCCAAAAATCTAAACTAAGGTATTTTCCCGCACCCATAAAAAATAGTACAAGTAACATGATGAAATAAGTGCTCGCAAATTCAATACCATTATTCAAGATAACGACACTACCATTCTCGGTGAGCCAGTTGTAATTCCCGTGTTCATGAAGAATCTCTTTTGCAACGTTGAGACGCTCAACAGCGCCACGAGTTCGCTCATTGGCAAACAAGCCGCTGCCTTCAGCAATGGCTAACCAACCATTGGGTAAATGCACGGTCACAGCAGCAACAGCCATGGTGATCATTAACGGAATAGAAACCCACCTAACAGCAAGCCCAATAAGTAAAAGAACGGCGCCAATAATTTCTCCCCAAGTTGCAGCAGCAGCCATAAAATAGGGGAAAGGTAAGCCCAAGCCATAATCAGCATTGCCAAACCAGTCGACAGTGCTATCAAAAGCCGCTAATTTTTGGGTGCCAGCGAGCCAAAAAATGGGTGCAAGATAGAGCCTTAATGCCAACGGTGCCAAAAAATCCACTGAGCGAGTACTATTTAAGACAGATTGAAGTTTGTTAATACATTTAATCATGGGTAGTCCTTAATTTATTTCGGTCAGTAAAATAGACCCATTGATAAACTAAGTTCTTTCTGCCTCGTTTGTTAACGCGTTTAACCGTTGTTTGTGGCGTAGCCAAGCGCTAGCACCCGCACCGGTTAGGATGCACCAAACAGCAAACAACGCACCGGGTAAGGCTGTTTCGGGGGAAAAGTGTTTAAGGGCAAGTGCCACGCCTAAGCCCGCATTCTGCATGCCGATTTCTATCGCGAGTGTTAAGCGATAAGGGGCGCTAAAGTGAGAAAACTTTGCAATGCTCCAACCGAGTAAATAACCCAGTGCATTGACGGAAATAATAACTAAAAACAACTCAGGGGTAATGCTATTTAAACGGTCGTGGTTAGCAGCAACGGCATAAGCGCAGATAATAATAATGGCCAGTGAAGCCATAGAAGGGGCGAACTCAATGAGCGGCCTTGCATGTTGACCTAGGGTTTTTCTAATCAGCATGCCAAAGGTGAGTGGCAGTAAAACCGTTAGTAAGATGGTTCTCATCATCGGCCAAAAGGGAATTGGCAGGTAAGTGCCGCCTAACCATTCAACTAATAATGGAGTTAAGGCAGGCGATAAGAATGTTGCTATGGTGGTGAGCGTGACAGAGAAAGCGACGGCTCCGCCGGCCAAGAATACGATAACATTACTGGCCATTGCGCCGGGTGCGCAACCGACAATAATAACGCCTAAAGCTATTTCTGCTGGTAAACCGGCCAACCAAGCGGCGGTCGCGCCGAGTAGGGGCATAATACTGTATTGGCTTAAGATACCAATTAAGATCGGTTTGGGAGTTTTTATTGTTGTTTTTAATTCATCAGGTTTTAACACTACGCCCAAGGCAAACATAGAGGCGGCAAAAAACCAGAGAAAATAATCTTTAAAAATTAAAAAAATAGCGGGTTGATAAAATGCGATCACAGCGCATATGAGCGTTAATGGCGCCATGCCGCGAGAAATGAGGTTAAGTAGTTTCATGGGCTTAAGGATAAGTGTTTAGCAGCAAATAACACAGCTATTTATGGATTAAACGCGGCAATAGCAGTGTGGGTTCGATAGTATTTTGTATGTGGAATGTGGTTTATGCAATAGAGAGTAAGGCGGTTGATAAGGGCATTAAAAGACTATCGCTTAATTTAGCTGCCTCCTTCATCAATTGACGGGCTGGTTCGCCATCCTGTAACCAAGATTACGCATGGTTAATGAGCGGCCAGTCGCTAGCTGTAAGCGCTTATAGTGCTCACAGGGAATCGAGGACTAAGTGATTTTCTGCCTAATAAGAAATAATTAGTTTGCTTAAATAGGCAGGTAACGTCATCGTCTAATAGAAGGTAAGTATTGTAGCGTTAGTTACAGGTCAAACGGCTCGTTAAGTATTTTTTCAACCGGTAAGTTTTTCAAGCGAACGTATTGGGGGAGGCCATTAACGTAAGGAGGAGAGTCTTCACCCATAATTAAAGGTCGCAAGTATTCTTCACATTCAGCGGTAATGCCAAAACCATCTTCACTGATGTAATGCGGAGGAAGCATTTGCTCAATATTAGCAACGTCTTTTAATTCGCCAACACCTATTTCCCATTGGTATGGATTATTGCTGGTGCGAACAATGGTTGGCATGACAGCGGTTTTTCCGTCAAGCGCCAGCTCAACCGCGGCTTTGCCCATCGCATAGGCTTGGTCTACATCGGTTTTAGAGGCGATATGGCGTGCGGCACGTTGTAAATAATCTGCCACAGCCCAATGGTATTTGTAGCCATGGGCAGTTTTAATCATGTCAGCAACTACCGGAGCGACACCACCTAGTTGGGCATGACCAAAGGCATCACGGGTGCCAGCCTCCGCTAAAAACGTTCCGTCAGGATTCCTAACTCCTTCAGAAACAACGATGCAGCAGAAGCCATGTTTTTTAACAGTGCTCTCAACTTTGGTTAGAAATTTTTCTTGGTCAAACGTAATCTCAGGAAACAAAATAATATGTGGTGACTCACCTTCTCTTTCAGCTGCCAACCCACCAGCTGCGGCAATCCAACCCGCATGCCGGCCCATTACTTCAAGTACAAATACCTTGGTTGATGTGCGTGCCATTGAGGCAACGTCAAAGCCAGCCTCACGTATTGAAACTGCCACATATTTGGCAACGGAGCCAAATCCTGGGCAGTTATCAGTAAGCGGTAAATCGTTGTCGACAGTTTTTGGAATGCCGATACAACGCAAGTCATGTCCTAATGATTGACTTAATTGGGAAAGTTTATGCGTGGTGTCTTGTGAATCACCGCCGCCATTGTAAAAGAAATAACCAATATTATGAGCTTTGAAAACAGCAATAAGACGTTCGTATTCAGCGCGGTTTTCTTCAAAGCTTTTTAATTTATAACGACATGAACCAAATGCACCTGAAGGGGTATAACGTAAGGCGGCAATATCTTCATCAGACTCTAACGATGTGTCTATAAGGTCTTCGGTCAAGGCGCCAATAATGCCATTACGGCCTGCGTATACCTTGCCTATTTTATCGCCATGTTGACGTGCAGTTTCAATGAGCCCGCAGGCGCTTGCATTGATAACAGCGGTGACACCGCCAGATTGAGCGTAAAAAGCATTTTTAGTGGTCATATATCACCAGATAATTTGTAGAGGGCGCATTATAAATGCTGAATGATCATATCGTCAGCATATTTGAAAAACAGTGGTGATTAATAAGCTATGTAATGCGGGTTAGCCTGAACTTTTGTTTAGAATAACAGAAACAATTGGCGCTTAACGTTTAAGGAATAATGCCAGATTTGCGCTATAGTTAAGAACGTCTGGCGGTGATGCGTTGACTTGCGTTAACGATTGAGTCATTGCCGATCAAAAACCTACTTGAGAAGGTGTATAAGCATGTCGTTATCTAAACAATTACTGATTCTTATCTCTGCGCTATTTCTGATTATTTTCAGTGTGAATTTTGTATTGAGTGTAAACAATATAAGAAGCTATTTGGAAGGGGAGTCACAAATTCATGCGCAAGATACGGCGACCTCATTGGGCTTATCACTTAGCCCCTATATGGTGGACACTCAAGACCCCGTACTTGAAACAATGATGAAAGCAATATTTGATCGTGGTTATTACAAGGAAATTAAGCTGGTTGATGTGACAGGGCAGAGTTTGGTAACACTGAGGAATGATAAAACATTTGCTTCAGTTCCTCAGTGGTTTATTGATTTTGTGCCCATGCAAACAGCTCGTGCCGACAGTGAAATTAGTTCTGGTTGGAGTATCAGTGGCACTATTTCGGTAACAATTAATCCTGGCTATGCGTATTTTAAACTTTATGAGCAAGTGAAAACGAGTTTCTATTACTCGCTTATGGTTTTTGCTGCATCGATTGTTTTGTTGTTGTTGGTGTTGCAAATAACCTTGTCTTCGCTGAAAAGAATTGGCGTCATGGCAGAAACGATATCGACAGGGCATTTCGATATGATTAAGCGCTTACCTTGGACAACTGAGGTTCGAAAGGTGGCTTTGTCGATGAATGTAATGTCTAAAAAGTTAGAACGTGTCATTCAAAACCTGAACACAAAACTAGAGAACATTGGTAAGAAACTTCAACTGGATGAGTTGACTGGGTTAAGTAAAAAAAGCAGTTTTGAACTGAGGCTGAAAGAAGTGCAAAGCTCACATGAAGAGGCTTTTGTTTTTATGATAAAAATAGATGCTTTAACAAGTTTAGTCAAAGAGTTAGGCCCTGATACGATAGATCAATTTATTAAGGATTTTGCTGAAATATTAAAATCAAAAACGAGCGTTGACTCTTCGGTGGATATCGACGCATATCGTTTTTTTGGTTCAGAGTTTGTGTTGTTAATGCGCGGTGCAACAGTTGATCAGTCAGAAAGATTAGCTCGATCATTAAGCACTTCATTTACTGAATTGGGCGAGCAATATAATAAAAAAGATATCGCACATATAGGCGTTGCGGCCTTTGACCCATTTAGTCCGAAAAACAATATTTTGTTGGCTGCTAATGAAGCGTATGAACAAGCGCAGCTTATTGGTGCTAATAGCTACTACCTTCGAAAAGGTAAAGATCGAGCGAAGGATATGGCTGAATGGAAGGAGTTGGTGTTTGATATTGTTGATAATGATGACTTTAAAGTCTCCTATGTCAGCACAACGGAGAACCTCCAAACGGCGGATGTGTTGATGCAAGATGCCTTTTCTGAAGCACTTGATAAGAATGGTGATGTGCTTTCAATTGGCACCTTTGTTTCGATAGCCGAAAAGTTTGTAAAGATTGTAGACCTCGATAAAGGGGTGGTGTCTCGAGTCATTGATCATATCAAAGAGAGTAATATTTCCAATCAAATAGCCATTAACTTATCCAGCAGAACGGTAAAGAGTAGTGATTTTAGGGGCTGGTTGACAGTTTTGTTAAATCAAAACCAGACGGTTGCAGGTCAGTTAGTTTTTAGCTTGTCGGCGTATGCCGTTAATAAAGAGATTGGTGTGTATAAAGAATTTATTCACTTTATACGTAAACATAATGCCAAGGTTCTTATTAAGCGATTCGAGACGCAGTCAATGTTGCCCCAGGCAGTTAAAGAGTTAAAGCCTGACTATATTCGTCTGGCCCGAGACCTTGGTAACGGTATTGCGCAGGATGTTGAGAAACGTGAGTTTGTAAAAACAATGCTTGAAATAGGAGAGTTATTAGATATTCAGGTGTTAGCAGAGAATATTCAGGCCGATGAAGACATTGCCTGTTTAACAAAAATGGGTGTTTTAGGCGCTAGTCGTTAGTCTATAAAACGATTGATCTGCTATATGAACACGATCTGCCAACAAGCGGTTGCCAACAGGGGTTCTAAGCGTCCGTGCAGCGCTTGGTTACAGCTTATCGTTTTTTTGTTTTGCTTGGTGGTTGTTGTGGTCTCTCCAGCGGCACTAAATTTTAGTTCAGAGCTTATCGCCAAGGTGGAAATGAAATATGGTAAGCATGCGTCAAACAGGGTGTTAGCCTGGCAAGGCCTGATTCAGTCGGCAAAAAATCTACCTGAAAAAGAAAAACTGGAGCGGGTTAATGACTTCTTTAATCAACAGCTTGAGTTTGTGGATGATGATGAGTTATGGGGATTAGTTGATTATTGGGCAACACCATTAGAGGCCTTATCTAAAGGGGCGGGGGATTGTGAGGATTACTCAATTGCTAAGTATTTTACGCTTATTGAGTTGGGTGTCCCAGACAGCAAGATGCGAATCACCTATGTGAAGGCCATTGAGTTGGATCAAGCACATATGGTGCTGACGTACTTTGAAAAACCAGGCAGTATTCCAGCGGTGTTAGATAATTTAAAACCAGCTATTTCTCCGGCATCTATGCGGCGAGACCTATTACCTGTCTATAGCTTTAACGGTTCGGGTCTATGGTTGGCAAAGTCGCGAGGGACCGGAAAGAAATTGGGAGGTTCGGATCGTTTAAATAAATGGGGAGGTTTGAAAAGCAGAATGAGAGTTAATAAATTCTAGTTCTCTAATAGGAATTTGGATTATATGTTTTAAAAGTAAGTCAAAAAAAAGCCATCAACAAAAGTTAATGGCTTTTTAGTTTGTTTACGTTAGTAACTACTCAGTGGCTGCTGAATAAGTAGGCGTTACTTTTCCTCTTTGTGAAGCGCCAATCCAAGGTTGAACCTCGGGTAAGATGGCAGTCTCTTCAGGTAATGAAATGTTGAGGTAATTATTTAATGCGCCTGCGCTGGCAAGGATTCTGAATTGTGAGAATAGCTCGTCGTATTTAGCATTAGTGTAAGCGCTTTTAGCAACAAACATTTCGTTAGCAGAGTCTAGTAAATCTAATAGCGAACGACGACCAATATTAAATTGCTTTTGGTAAGCTTCATTACTTTTAATGCTTGAATCACGGTGGCTTTCAAAAAACGCCATTTGATTTTTCACCGTTTGATGAGCAATCCATGATAGTCGCATACTTTCTACGGCTTGGCGGTATGTGTTATCTCTTATACTTTTTGCCTGATTGACCAGTTGAGCGGTTTCTTTACGACGAGCAGCATCTTTACCACCGTTGAATAAGTTGTAACGCAAGCGAAGCATTGCAGAGGCATCTTCATTGACCTCTTCAATACCATCAATATCTTTGTTGTGCGTAGCGCTGAGCTCAAGATCAACACGTGGTAAAAAGGCTGTTTTTGCTGTTGCGTGCTGTGCAATAGCGGATTTAATATCTGAATTTGCTGACTTTAAAATGGGGTGGTTAGCAATGGCGCTATCAACCGCTTGGTCGAAGGTGGCTGGTAAGGCGTCTTCAGGTGGAGTGATAGGTTCTAACTCGGAAGGTAAGCGGCCAACTATTCTTAAATAAGCGGTCTGAGCGTCTTTTAAATTACCCACTTCTGATAAAACATTTTTTTGCGCTAGTGATAAACGGCCTGTTGATTGCTCGACATCTGCCCTGCGCCCAACACCACGACTACTCCGTGAGGAAATTTGTTCGTTGGTGCTTTGGTGAACCGCTAAGTTTTCTTCAGCTAATGCCAATAGTTCTTCGCGACGTAAAACATTAATATAGGCTTCAACCGCGTTGAGGGCAGTAATTTCTGCTTGGCCAAAAACTGTATAAGCACGAGAGTTTGTTCTAGCCGTTTGGCGGTTAACCTCACTGGCCGTCGCAAACCCGTCGTAGATCATCTGTCTGACTTGGATAGAGGCTTCATCTCTACCAAGAGATTTTGACTCAGAACCATCTGCCTTTGTTGAAGAGTTGAAAGAGCGCTCCCAACCAGCACCAACAGCAATGTCTACAGTTGGAAAGTAGCCAGCTTTAGCCTGACTGATTTCCTGCTCAACGGCTAAACGTTCTGATTTAGCCGCTTGAATTTCTGGGTTTTCATTGATAGTGTATTGAATTGCATCTTGCAATGTCTCAGCACTTGCTGAATGAAGGCTGAGTGCCAAAATGCCACTTACAGCTATTTTTAGTTTAAGGCTCATAGTTTCCTCTAGGTTTAATTTTTATATATAGAAATCATATGATTAGGCTCCGTTAACTCGAAGTTAACTTAAGCGTAAAGTCAGGTCAACCATAATCTTTGATATATAGCGCTAAATGTAGCCTGTCGGCCACATTTAGCTTTTTGAAAATGGATGTTAAATGGGCTTTTACTGTTCTTTCAGAAATACTTAAACAATTCGCAATAGCTTTATTGCTTTCACCATCTCGTATCATGTTAGCGACTTCGCGTTCACGAGAAGATAACATGTTGATCAACGCTGAAGACTCAATTGATTTTTGGCTATCAAGTATTTGTGCTGGTACGGGTTTCATTTTAATTAAAGTGCCAATGACCCTAGGAACTAGGTGACGTTGAATCCAAATCTCTCCTTTTAGGACGCTGTTAACGGCTTGCAATAACAACTTAGGTGGTTCTAATTCTCCGCAATAGCCTGCAGCACCATTAACTAAAGCATTAATTTGTTTGTTTTCAGACCAGCCTTTTCCAACGATAAGAAAGTGTGCTGGGTGGCTGGAAAATATGTGAGCTAGCTTTTTATCGACGTCAATCATTTGCGAATCGATCACAACGACAGATGCGTCTTTAAACTCCTGTGTATTAACGGCGGTGTAAATGTCAAAGTGACTAATAAGCGCATGTGACCAGAGTTTGATCAAGGTCGAATTGTTAGAAAAGATAGCGACGCGATGCATGATTTATTAAGACGTTGTTTGCTTACGGTTTAATTAGGTTAAAGTGAAGAAGGGTAGGGTTGTGGAGCGGTGAATGCATGTTAACGTTCTCTTAGAGCGCGATCTCTCGCTTTTAAAATAGGCTTAAGGATATAATCTAACACAGATTTTTTGCCAGTCAGAATATCAACATTTGCGGTCATACCGGCGATAATATTCAACTTTTCACCATTTTTTTCTAAATAGTTCTTATTGGTACGTAGGCGAATTATATAATAACTTTCACCATCTTCTTCATTAATGATGCTATCGGCGCTGATATGTTCTAGTTTCGCCTCGAGTCCACCGTAGATAGAAAAGTCATAAGCAGTTAGTTTTACCATGGCTTTTTGTCCAGGATGGAGAAAGGCGATGTCAGCCGGCCTAATTTGGGCTTCGATGAGAAGTTTGTCTTCTAACGGAACAATTTCAACTAAGTCCATGCCAGGCTGAATAACCCCGCCAATGGTGGCTACTTTTAACTGTTTAATAATGCCTTTTACGGGTGAGAGCACGCGAGTTCGAGTCACGCGATCTTCTAGTGCTAAGGTGGATTCACTGGTTCTATCTAACTCGGCTTTAGTTTGGTTGAGCTCCTCTAGAGCCTTGGTTTGAAAGCTTATTTTAGTTTCTGCTAATTTATTTCTTGCTTCGGTTAATTGGCCATATATTTCGTTAAGTTCTCGTTTGATACGAAGTAACTCAACTTTAGACATGGCGCCTTCATCCACTAGGGGAGCTGACATATCTAATTCTTCTTTTAAGAGTGAGTAGCTTCTTAAGCGTTGGCTAATTTGTTCGCGTAAAAACTTGGTGCTGGCATTAAACTCGCTGCGGCGAGAATCAAAGAGTTGTTTTGCATTGTCGGCAATCTCAGGCGCAATGCTGATAACCTCAGGAGGTATAACGAGCGGTTTGTTTTCGACTTCTGCTGATAAACGCGCCGTGGCGGCGAGTAATTCATAAAATTTAAGTTTGTTTTCATTGAGAGAGGATGAAAATCTAACGGCGTCGAGTTGCAGCAGTGGTTGACCTTTTTCTACCGTTTGGCCTTCTTTAACCAAAATTTCAGCCAAAATACCACCTTCCAAGTTTTGGATGACTTGAATTTGACTCGATGGTGTCGTTTTTCCTAAGCCTCGGGTTACTTCGTCGAGCTCAGCGAAGCTAGCCCAAATGAGGGCTATAATGACGAAGCTAAAAGACACCCATAAAAGTAGGTGGCTTCTGGTCGAGGCACCATATAGGCTGACGGCATTGACATCGGTGATATAAATTCGATCTTCTGGGTGGAGCTGGTGCTTCATGTTGCTCACTGATATTTTATCTGACATGTTAGCTTGAAACCTTGATTTGACCCTTCTTTAAGGCTTCGAGCACTTTTTCTTTGGGACCATCGGCCATAATTTTAGAGCCGTCCATTACGATCAATCGATCAACTAATGTTAACAAAGAGGCCCGATGAGTGACCAAAATAAGCGTTTGTGTGGCCAGTTGTTTCGCTAAGTTTTGCTTGAACTGTTCTTCCGTACTGTTATCCATCGAGTTGCTAGGCTCATCCATAATATAGATGGGCGGGGAAAGCAGTAAAGATCGAGCAACAGCAACGCTCTGTCTCTGCCCGCCAGATAAGGCGGCGCCACGTTCACCCACCGGCATATCAAACCCTTTTGGGTGGCGATTAACAAATTGGGTAACGCCAGCAACTTCAGCGGCATGTAAAATAGAGGCATCGTCGGCATAGCGCGAGCCAAGCGTGATATTGTCTTTAACGCTGCCAAACATTAATGAGATATCTTGTGGTACATAACCAATTTGTCTGCGAAGGTCGCTAGGGTCAATTTGTCGGATATCCGTGCCATCAATTAAAATGGAGCCTTCTTGTGGTTCATACATACCAAGCATGAGTTTCTCAATGGTGCTTTTGCCAGAACCGATGCGACCAATGAAGGCGACGCGTTCGCCAGCTTTTATATTAAATGAGATATTATCGAGCGCTTTAACGGGTTGCTCAGGGTAGCTAAATGAAACGCCCTTAAATTCAATATCGCCCTTGAATGTAGGGCGGTGTAAGTATTTCTTACCCGGCTCACGTTCGACCGGTAACGACATCATTTTGGTTAAGGTATCCAACGATGCGCGAGCTTGGTGGTATCGAGTGAGCAACGACGCGACTTGTCCAACAGGTGCTAACGCACGGCCCGTTAATATAGTGCAGGCAATCAAGCCACCCGTAGTAAGGTTACCTTCCGATATTTTATATACACCAAAAATAACCACGGAAATGGATGCCATTTGCGTTAAAAAAGCGGTTATGTTAACGGCAATAGAGGAATAAAAACGTGATTTAAGGCCAAGACGGGAAATCTGTCCTATGTTTTGTTCCCATTTGCCCTGCATTTGCCCTTCTGCGCCAGCGCTTTTAATGGAGTCTAAATTGCTTAATGATTCAACTAGCGTAGCGCCTTTTTGAGCAGAATATTTAAATAGCTCATTGATGGTGTTTTTTAGTGGTTTTTGAACGATAACACCGACCAGTATCGCCAGTGGTAAAACAGTTAACGGGACGAGTGCTAAATCCCCTCCGAGCATGTAGATAACAGTTAAAAATATAAATAGGAAAGGCAGGTCAATTAAGGTGGTGAGAGTCGCCGAGGTGAGAAAGTCTCTAAAGGATTCAAACTCACTCAAGTTGTTGGCAAAGGCGCCTACAGACTTGGGGCGGTTTTCCATCTTAATGCCCATTACTTTTTCAAAAATAGTGGCGGATAAAATGACGTCGGAGCGTTTGCCTGCAACATCAATAAAATAACCTCGTAACCCTTTCATAATGAAATCAAAAATGAAAACTATGGTAACACCAATCGCCAGCACCCAAAGCGTTTCTAAGGCGTGGTTGGGTACTACTCGATCGTACACATTCATTATAAATAGTGGAGATGCTAGAGCGAATAAGTTGATGAGTAATGAGGCTGCTAGGGCCTCACCATAAATTGGCCAAGATTTGAAAATAACATCCCAAAACCAGTGCGTTGCTTTAGGAATAACAGAGTCGGCTGTTTGCTCATCAAACGTATGACTGATTTGAATAAAGAAGGCAGAGCCGGTGTACATATCTTCCAAGACATCTAAAGCGACAGTTTTCTCACCACTGTCTGTTTCCGGTAAGACAAGCGTGTAAGTATCTGTTTGCTTTGAGACTAATACGCAAGTTTTATTGTCTTTTAATAATAAAACGGCCGGTAAAACTAAGTTAGATATTTCCGTCAAAGGACGGCGTACTAAACCCGTTGAAAACCCTGCGCGTTGGGCGGCTCTTACAAAAAGAGCGGGCGTTAACTTATTATCAACCAAGGGTAAGCCAGAGGTTAACGAGTCAGCGGAATGGGGTGTGTTTAAGAGTTTGCACACAGATAATAGTGCCAATAATAAGGGGTCATCTTGGCTTGTTATAACGGTGGCATTTTCAGTGTTTTGTTTATGCGCGACGATGGTCATTTTTTATCCATATTGTGTGAAATAAAGCTCCAGCGTCCTGTTGAGTGTAGAAAGTTTGATTATTGGTTTTGATTTAGTGATACTAGAACAAATTTCAGAAAATGCAATCGGAGCTACCAATATGCCTTATGTTAATCGCAACGAGCACGGCGAAGTGACGGAATTATTAGATGTCTGCGATAAGGCTAATGGAGAGTGGCTTGATGTCGGCCATGCGGATGTTATTGAGTTTCTAAGAAAACCATCTCAAGCCAATAAGCTTAAGGAATCTTTGAGCCGCTCTGATAGTGAAATGGTACGTGTGGTTGAGGATTTGGTAGATATGTTAATGGAAAAGCAGGTATTCGTTTTTACTGAATTGCCAGAGGCGGTGCAAGATAAGCTTAATAAACGTAAAAAATTACGCCATGATGTTAATGCCTTAAGTAATCTCATTGGGGATGACGATAATATCTTGTAATCACTTCTTGTGGTCTTAAGGTATAAAAACTCAAAATTAGTACCTTAGTACAATAGCCAGTCTCAAGCGGCTGACCTAAAATTCCGGTTAACTTAGCAGCAATGAACGTTTGGCCTCAACAATGATAGATGCACTGGTAATCGACACAACAGATCAAATCACCTCATTGTTGTTAGGTGATAATGCTTGTATTCAAACGATTGATGATGAGGTTAAGGCATTGAATGTCATTGATAACGCGGCATCAGTCGTTGTATTGCTGCATTACAATGTACGAAAAGAGCAAACTGAAGAATATGTAAAGTTAATCGTTAACACTAACGCAAAAAGCAAGGTTGTTGTTATCGCTGACAAGCTTGATGAAGAGACGGTATTAGCATGCTTACTGGCTGGTGCGCAAGGCTATCAATCATTAAGCGGATTAAAGCAATATAGCAATAAACTATTGGCGGCCATGAATGCTGGTGAGGCATGGATAACGCGTCGAATGACCGCCACATTGCTTGAGACATTGCGGGCGCATAAATAGGACAAGATTATGGCAAATGATGTAACTAGTAACGAACCAGAGGCATTAGACCTGCTGGATCTGTTGGTTGACGAAAGCAATGATATTCTGAGTGATTATGTGTCTATTTCATTAGAAGCATTGAGTGAAGGCACAAAAATTAGTGTCACCACGGTGGAAGATCAGCCGGCAACCTACTCATCAACATTAACTGGTGTAACGTTAACCGACCTTCATTGTTTGGTCGATATACCACCAGAGTCATAAAAAATAAGTAAATTTAGTACTTTAGTACAATAGATAAACCAGTAAACGTAAGCAATACTCACTATTATTAAGAATGTAAAAACCAACGGATCGGAGAAACACCATGGCTAATGTAGGCACAGTACAATCAGTAACAGGGATTGTTAAAGTAATCGCAGAAGACGGAACGGAGCGCATTTTAAGCATAGGCGATACAGTCGCTGAAAATGAAAAGATTGTCACAGGCGACGGCGTTATCGTGATTGCCTTTACCGATGGTACTGTCTTAGACTTGGGTAGTAACTCAAGTATCGTGTTAAACGAAGACGTGCTCAATCAAGAAGGTGAGCAAATAGCGCAAAACCGAGCAGATGCCAACGACGAAGTTGCCGCACTGCAAGAAGCATTAGCAAATAACCCAGACTTTGACCCAACAGCGGAGCTACCAGCTACAGCAGCTGGGCCGGCCGCAGGCGGAACAGAGGGTAATAACGGTCACAGCATTGTCAGTGTGGATTATTTGAATCCAAAGGCGCCAGTAACATCAGGGCACGATACAACTGGAATAAGCCAAGAATTTTTACAACCAGATGAAGAGCTACCCCCTGTTGAAGATGAACCTGAGAAGCTGGATGAAGTGCCAACAATTAGCGTGACAAGTGGCATGGTTGATGAGCGAGGCTTGGAGACAGGTACAGGTGAACTATCTGACGGTGATGCTACTAATAATAGTGATGGGTCAGAAACAACCACGGGCATGTTTACTTATGATGTAGGTAGTAACACACCTGGACAAATTGAAGTTCAAGGCAAAGATGGTGCTTGGGTAGTTGTGAGCAATGGTAGTGTTATACAAGGTAATAATGGTGTTCTAACTATCAGTGAATCTGGTGGTGTCTATAGTTGGGGGTACACGCTAGAGAATAATGTAATGCATGCCGGCACAAATGTAACAGGTGTGAATGACCAAGTATTAGGTGAGTCTTTTTCTGTGCGTGTCTCAGGTTCAAACCCAAAGGCATCAGCAATGACTAAACTAGATATTGCTATTAATGATGATGGCCCTATTCTTGTGAAAGGGCAGTCTAGTGCAGAGGCCTCTGAGTTTACAATTGTTAATCATGATGAGGTCAGTTCGGCAGGCTACCATAATAGTTATGGCTACTATGTTAAAACACTGAACCCTGATGGAACGGTTAGCTCCAATTACCCAACTTCTGGGGTCATTATTGCCGCTGATGTCCACCATACTCATGCTGGGTTCGATCCAATAACGGTTACTGGTTATAGTCAAGAGCAGATAGGGTATTTTTTGATTCCTAATGGGGATCAGCTTAACAAGATAGATAATAATCAGACAGTTACGTTTCAAGAAGTAGGTGGGCAGTGGCAAGCTTTTGCAGGCGCGACACCTCTTTTGGGTAGAGGCTCTCATGTTCTATTTGATCTTGCAGAGCTCAATAAAGATGGCCAAGACCATATGGTTGATAACGGGCTAATCGGCAACCAAAACTGGGAGGACTTGCAGATTCCAAACGGAGATGGTGACTACAATGATGTCAATATCAATGTGGACTGGAGCAAAGTAACTGTTACAGGTGATGTGATAGATTCTGTAACGTTTGGAGCGGACGGTCCAGGAGCCATAGACTTTACTTTTGACGCAGGTGATATTGTATCCAGTGGTGCTCTGACTTCAAACGGGAATTCAATTACCTTTGTTGCAAAGGACTCGGACTCAGACGGTTTAAACGATCAGGTTCTCGGTACGGCACAAGGTGTTGACGTTCTTACAATCGACGGTATTTTAGACGGTGACTATGATATTAATATATTAGGCCCAATTGATGATGGGGCTGATGATGTAGATGTAGGTATCGATGTTCATGTTACTGCGTCAGATGGTGATGGTGACATGGTGGCATCGGTTTTAAATGTCAATATAAATTTTGACCTTAACCAAGTGTTGAGCGAATCAGAACCCATGGACTTACCTTGAGTTATAGGTTTGAGCAAGTAATGTGAGGTTAAAGATAGTAGGCTGGTTTGATTGAAGTGGTCGATTATTGCGAAGGTGGTTGGTTAAACGTATAAAAGCATGTGTTGAAATGTGCTTTAAGCACCTTTAAAATGTCTCGCATTTTCCTGATGGATGGTTCTTTGATTTTTATTAACTATAAAATGATTGACTAGCAGATAGGCGTTTAGCATTTTTGGTTAGATCGTATTGTGTGTTTATTTCTAATATTTAGGTTTGCTGGTTGTTGAGTTTTATTTATGCTTAAGTGTTTTCATAAGGCTGTATGCTGTATGAGTGACGTATAATATGACTTACCGAGAGATTCGAAATATTTTAATATCAACGGTCTTTTTTCTTTAATTCCTTTTTTTAGTGTGTGTCTACCAACGGAATCCTCGATGGTTTCGTCGCTATTAAGTTTTGTTTGGTAAAAATGTTATTAAGACCGAATTATGGCGACTATTTTACATGGGGAGTTAGATAACAAGAGTTATTGCGACAGGAAAAATTTGGTGCGCTCGGCGGGAGTCGAACCCACGACCTTCGCCTTCGGAGGGCGACACTCTATCCAGCTGAGCTACGAGCGCTTTGTATATTGTTGCAGTATTATAACGTGATATGTTGATAAAAGATTGAACTGTTTTTTCTTCGGGTTTATAGGCTAAGGGTTTATAATCCTGAAAAAATATCACTAAATTGGAGTTAGTACGTGAGTGAAGATAAGAAAATTTTAAGTGACCTAGGTGTCACGATAGGTGTGTTAGTTATTATTGCTATTGTAATTTCTTTTGTAGCGATTGGTTTGGTTGACGAGAAGCCAATGTCTGCAGCAGCAGAAAAAAAGGTTTTAGATAGAATTAAACCTTTAGGTGAGTTAGCAACAACGTTAGCCGAAGCTAAAAAAGCTAGTCCAATTGTTGAGCCGCCAGTGGTGGTTGCAAAGGAACCTATGTCCGCAGAGCAAGTTTATAATACGGCGTGTATGGCTTGCCATTCAACAGGAGTGGCGGGCGCACCTAAAACAGGTGATGTGGCAGCTTGGGCGCCTCGTATTGCACAAGGTGAATCAGTGCTCTTTGAGCACGCGACCAAAGGTTTTAAAGGCATGCCTGCACGAGGTGGTTCTGCTCAATTATCTGATGCAGATGTGACCGCAGCTATTGATTATATGGTTGAGAGAAGTCAGTAACTTAATTTAATAAACTTTTCATAAGGGCCAGGCTTTCCTGGCCTTTTTTCTTTTGTTCTTCTGGGTTTTTCTTTTGGACGGCGGCCCAATCTAAATCGTCGACGGGCAGTTCGGTTAAGAAACGGCTGGGTTCTGTTGATGAAACATCACCGTATTTCTTTCGTTGCGCGCAATAACTAAAGGTGAGCTGTTGTTGGGCTCTTGTAATGCCAACGTAAGCCAGTCGGCGTTCCTCTTCAATTTGTTCAGTATCAATACTATTTTGATGCGGCAGAATCCCTTCTTCCATGCCAATTAAATAGACGTAAGGGAACTCAAGTCCTTTTGCGGCGTGTAAGGTCATGAGTTTTATTTGGTCAGTTTTTTCTTCTTCCTCGTTGCGCTCTAAGCTGTCGAGCAACATCATGCGTGACACAATATCGCCCAAGCTGCGCTCTTCTTGTGACTTTTTAGCGCTGTTTTCAATCCATTTTATTAGCTCTAATACATTGTTTATTTTTCTTTCTGCCTGTTTGTCGCTATTGGCATGAGTTTTAATCCAATCGTAATACTCAATGTGTTGAAGCATTTCATGAAGGATGGCAATCGGGTCTTCTTGTTGTGTTCTATCAGATAAGCTAACAATCCAGTCGCAGAAAGAGCGCAGTTTGTAATAGGTTCGTTCATTTAACTGTTGTTCAAGCCCTATTTCAAAACAAGCATCAAATAAACTAATGTGGCGACTATTGGCATAAAGGGCGAGTTTTTCGACAGTGCTGGTGCCAATTTCACGGCGGGGTGTATTAATAACTCGGAGAAAAGCACTGTTGTCATCTGGGTTAATAAGCAGTTTGATATAACACAGGGTGTCTTTTATCTCAGCATGGGAAAAAAATGAAGTGCCGCCGCTGATGGCATACGGTAACGATAATTCCCGTAGGCTTTTTTCTAACAGTCTTGCTTGGTGGTTGCTTCGGTAGAGGATAGCAAAGTCAGCATTGCTGGCCCGGTGTTTAAATTTTATACGAGAAATTTCGGCCGCGATTTGTTGTGACTCCGAAAACTCATCTTTACATCTGATGACGTTAATTTTCTCATCACTTTTAATGTTGCTCCAAAGGTTCTTTTCATATAAATGCGGGTTGTTACTAATGAGTTGGTTAGCTGCTTTTAAAATACGTTGATTAGAGCGATAGTTTTGTTCGAGTTTAATGATCTCTAATCTAGGGAAATCCTTTTTTAGTGTGAAGAGGTTTTCTGGGTTAGCCCCTCGCCACGCGTAAATGGATTGATCGTCGTCACCAACGACGGTGAATTGTCCTATGGCGCCAACTAAATGCTTAAAAAACTCATATTGCGTGGTGTTTGTATCTTGATATTCATCGAGTAAAAGGTAACGAGTACTGTTTTGCCACTTTTCTAATACTGACGGGTGTTCGTTAAAAAGGACTAACGGCGTTAAGATTAAATCATCAAAATCGACCGCATTGCATACGCGGTTATATTGCTGATATTGTTCATATAATGCAGCAGCAAACTGCTGTTGAGCGTCTTCAGCTAAAGACATGGCTTGTGCTGGCAAGATCGCTTGGTTTTTCCAGTCGGATATTTGCCACGAAAGAGGTGATATTTGAGCTTTATCTAACTGATGTTGGCTATTATCTAAAATATCTTGTAGGACCTTAAATTTATCCTGTTCATCTAAAATGCTAATGTTCTTTTTAAAGCCAAGTGTTTGATACTCCTTGCGAATAATATCAAGACCTAGGGAGTGAAATGTTGATATGCGAATGCCTTTTGTTTTTTTTGACGAACAGAGTTTGTCAACACGTGAACGCATTTCTCTTGCCGCCTTATTGGTAAAGGTAACGGCGGTAATATGTTTGGCTTCAACACCGTTACTAATAAGGTGTGATATTTTTTCGGTAATGACGCGGGTTTTTCCGCTGCCAGCACCTGCAATAACAAGTAAGGGGGTGTCCGTTGTGATAACAGCTTTGTGTTGTTCTGGGTTTAGTTTGGGCACGGCGACTTAAAAGATGAGTTTGGGAGCAAATTTTACTCGTTCTTTATGATATTTTCAGCGCTTTATGTGACGCGTTTATCCATGCGGCGATAGCTTAAGGCTTCAGTTAAGTGGTGGCGTTGAATATTAGTTTGATGGTCCATATCGGCGATGGTTCGCGAGACACGTAAAATGCGATGATAGGCACGGTGCGATAAACCCAGTTTTTCAATTGCCTGCTCTAGTAGCTGATGATCTTCATCGCTTATTTGGCAATGTTGTTTGATTTGTGCAGTGGATAATAATTCGTTGAGTTGACCTTGTCGTTTTAGTGCTTTTATTTGCGAGTGTTGCACCCGTAAAGCAATTTGTGCACTACTTTGCTCACCTCCGTTAGTGCCTTTACGTAGCATTTCACTGGAAATACGGGGTACCTCAATATGCATATCAATTCTGTCGAGCAAGGGGCCGGATATTTTGTTTCGATAACGGCTGATTTGAACAGGGTTACATTGGCATCGTTGAGAAGTATCACCAAGGTAACCGCAAGGGCATGGGTTCATCGCGGCGATAAGTTGGAAGCGAGCAGGAAATTCTGTTTGGTGGTTAGCGCGGGAGATGGATATTTTTCCATTTTCAATAGGTTCGCGTAATACCTCTAATACTTTACGGTCAAATTCGGGGAGCTCGTCTAAAAATAAAATGCCATGATGCGCGAGTGATACTTCGCCGGGTTTTGGCGAACTGCCACCACCGACTAAAGCAACAGATGATGCGCTATGGTGAGGAGATCTAAAAGGAGGCATCCGCCACTGGTGAGTATCAAGGTTGTGCTGACTAATAGAGTAAATTGAGGCGGTCTCAATGGCCTCTTCTTCGCTTAGTAGCGGCAAGATGCTTGGTAATCGAGCTGCAAGCATTGACTTGCCGGTTCCTGGGGGGCCAAGCATTAATAGGCTGTGGCGTCCAGCAGCGGCAATTTCTAGTGCGCGTTTGGTGTGTTGTTGCCCGTGAACGTCTGAAAAGTCGAGAGTATTTATTGAGGGAGAGGTTACATCATTTTTAGGTTTAAAAAGAGGTAGTTCTTGCTGTCCATGAAGGTGCGAGCAAACAGCTAGCAGATGAGGAGCGCCAATAATATCAACACTTGAGATGAGCGCTGCTTCGTGTTGATTATGGGTGGGTAAGCAGAGTGTTCGATGGCTTGTTTGGCAGGCTATAGCTGTGGGTAATGCGCCTTTAATGGCTCTTAATTCACCGCTTAACGATAATTCGCCAAGAAACTCATAATCAAGCAGTTTGTCGTTGGGTATTTGGCCCGAGGCTGCAAGAATACAAAGCGCTATGGGTAAATCGAATCGCCCGCCTTCTTTGGGTAAATCAGCAGGTGCTAAGTTAATGGTGATGCGCTTAGCAGGAAACTCAAATTGACAATTGAGAATAGCGCTGCGTACGCGATCTTTACTTTCTTTAACAGCCGCCTCAGGTAAGCCAACAATATTTAGGCTGGGTAAACCGTTTGCTAGGTGCGCTTCAACGGTTACTAATGGCGCATTAATGCCAGTGGAGCTGCGCGTTAGAGTAGTAGCTAGTGACATGGTGGAATCCTTTCCTTAACAGCATGATTTAATGAGGAAGCTTTAGGTGTTATTGTTTTTCGTCAATTCATTAAGAGTTTGTTCAAGCGCATCTAACTTCTCACGTGTTCTCGCAAGCACAGCACTTTGTACATCAAACTCTTCACGCGTAACTAAGTCTAACTTAGCAAACTGTTGTTGCAAAATTGATCTAAAGTTTTTTTCGGTTTCACTTTTAATGCTTGCAAGGTCGTTGGGTAAGTGGTCGATCAGCGACTGGGTAATGCTTTCAATTATAGTTGGGTTAATCATAGCTATATAGGGTATATGAAATTTAGTTAATGCACCGGTTAGGTGCGTGAAAAACAAAAAAGGCCGTAATTAGTGCGGTTTTGTTGTTTTTTTTTTAGTAAAAAAGCTTGATTTTGGCCATTTGTGCTACAATAACAACAAATACCGTTTATGCAAAAAACACTTTAAAGCTTGGACGGTATCATAATTTATCAACAACAAGGAATGAAAATGAAATTATTAAAAACAACTGCAGTTGCTGGCTTATTGGTTGCTTCAAGTGCAGCAAGTGCTATCGAAATCAGCGGCAACGTTGCTTTAACAACAGACTATATCTGGCGTGGTATGTCTCAAACTGACGGTTCACCAGCGATTCAAGGTGGATTTGATGCGGACTTTGGTAACGGTATATATGCGGGTGCTTGGGGTTCAAATGTTGATTTTGGTTCTGATTCTGACGAAAGCATGGAGTTAGACCTTTATGCTGGTTGGGCTGGTGAATTCAAGGGCGTTGGTGTTGATGTTGGTGCTATTCATTATGCGTACCCTACATCAGGAACGGAGACTGATTTTACAGAGGTTTATGTAGGTCTATCAATGGGTCCTGCTTCTTTGACTCAGTATTTTGGTGTTGATTTAGGCAGCGATGACCTTGGTGATTACCGTTCAGGTAACTACACAGACCTAGGTCTTGATCTTGGCGAGTACAACGGTATCGCTTTTGCTGCTCATGTTGGCTACTATGATTTACAAGCTGACTCAAGTGACTACTGGGATTGGAAATTAGCTGCATCTACTACTTACATGGGTGTTGATGTAGAAGTTGCTTACACAGATGTTGATACTAACTCAGACAATGTAAGCGATGCACGTGGTGCATCTGACGATGCTGCATATGTATTAACTGTTTCTAAGTCTCTATAAGACTGAGTTCAAGCAGAGCTTCTCTGCTTATTTAACTTGTTTTACCCTAACGGGTAATGAGTTAAGCAGTTTAAAAACACCCCTCCTTGAGGGGTGTTTTTTTATGCCCAACGTAAATAATAAACTGGTTATAGCTGGTTCATTGGCTGCACTAATATGGGGCAATATTTGATTTTAGAGTTTTCCTCGCTCGGCTTTTTATCAGTTAACTATTTGAATATTAACGTTTTTTTAAATATGGCATGCCCTATGCATTATTATCCCCGTCAATAAGACATCAAAGAAAAGAGGAACAATAATGAAACTAGTAACAGCTGTATTAAAGCCTTTTAAATTAGATGATGTTCGCGAAGCGTTATCTGATATTGGGGTTTCCGGCATTACCGTCACTGAAGTTAAAGGTTTCGGTCGCCAAAAGGGTCATACGGAACTCTATCGTGGTTCTGAGTATGTTGTGGACTTTTTGCCTAAAGTAAAAGTTGAGATTGCCTTGTCAGATGAGCAAGTTGAGGAAGCAGTCGATTCAATTATTAAAGCGGCAAACACTGGAAAAATTGGAGACGGCAAAATTTTCATAACTGAGCTTGAAAAAGTTGTTCGTATCCGTACTGGTGAAACTGGCGCTGAAGCGCTTTAATTTAAATAATTGGAGGATCTCAACGTGGATCAAATACTAGAGTTACAATATGCGCTAGATACGTTTTATTTCTTAATGTGTGGTGCGCTTGTTATGTGGATGGCAGCTGGCTTTTCAATGTTAGAGGCAGGTCTTGTTCGTTCAAAAAATACAGCAGAAATTTTAACTAAGAACGTAGCGTTATTTGCTGTTTCATGCATTATGTATTTAGTGTATGGCTATGAAATTATGTATGGTGGCGGTGCCATGTTAAGTGGTATTGAGCTAGACGGCGCTGCAACTGCTGATGCTTTGACAGCTACTGTTTTAGCAGAATCAAAAGAAGCCGGGTTTGATGGCGGTTCTGTATATTCAAATGCCTCAGACTTTTTCTTCCAAGTGGTGTTCGTTGCTACAGCAATGTCGATCGTTTCAGGTGCGGTTGCTGAACGTATGAAGTTATGGGCATTCTTGGCCTTTGCTGTCGTGATGACAGGCGTGATTTATCCTATGGAAGGTTCATGGACATGGAACGGTGCAGATGTCTTTGGCATGTATAACCTAGGCGACCTTGGCTTTTCAGATTTTGCAGGATCAGGCATTGTACATATGGCTGGTGCAGCTGCAGCGTTAGCAGGTGTTTTATTGCTGGGTGCTCGTAAAGGAAAATATGGAGCTAATGGTGAAATTCACCCTATTCCCGGAGCAAACTTACCCCTAGCTACATTGGGTACATTTATTTTATGGATGGGCTGGTTTGGCTTTAACGGTGGTTCTGTGTTGAAGCTAGGTGATATCGCGAGTGCTAACTCCGTAGCGATGGTGTTTTTAAACACGAATGCTGCGGCCGCTGGTGGTGCGATGGCGTCATTAATCATGGCCAGAATAATGTTTGGTAAAGCTGATTTAACGATGTTATTAAACGGTGCATTAGCAGGACTTGTTGCGATTACTGCTGAGCCTTCAACACCGACTGCGTTGCAAGCTACTTTATTTGGTGCAGCTGGCGGTGTTTTGGTTGTCTTATCAATTGTGACACTTGACCGATTAAAAATAGATGATCCTGTAGGTGCTATCTCAGTACACGGTACTTGTGGCCTATTAGGGCTTTTATTGGTGCCGTTAACAAATGATGGTTCAAGCTTTTCTGGTCAATTGATCGGCGCGGCAACTATTTTTGTTTGGGTGTTTGTTGCAAGCCTTGTTGTTTGGGGTGTGTTGAAAGCTGTAATGGGTATTCGTGTTTCAGCTGAAGAAGAATATGAAGGTGTTGACCTTAGTGAATGTGGTATGGAAGCATATCCAGAGTTTACTAATAAATAAACGACATATTTAAGTGGTACAAAAAAGGGCGCTTAAGCGCCCTTTTTTGTATTTGAAAGAAACCTTACTCAGTTAATAGTGTTTGTGCTTCGCGGTATTTAGCCGCTGTTTTATTTGCGATTTCCGCTGGTAAGGTAGGTCCTGGGTTTGTTTTATCCCAATCTAAGGTTTCTAGGTAGTCACGAACGATCTGCTTGTCAAAGCTTGCAGGACTTGTGCCCACTTTATATTCTTTTGCATCCCAAAAACGTGATGAGTCAGGTGTTAACACTTCATCAATAAGGTGTAGCACGCCATTGTCATCTAAACCAAATTCAAATTTAGTATCAGCGATAATAATATTACGTTCTAAGGCGTATTGAGCAGCCGTTTTATATAAGGTTAAGCTGATATCACGCACTTGCTTCGCTAAATCTTCACCTAATAGTTGAATAGTCTCTGCGTAAGAAATGTTTTCATCGTGATCGCCAACTGCTGCTTTAGTTGAAGGTGTGTAAAGCGGCTCAGAGAGTTGTGAGGCTTGTTGTAAATTTTCAGGTAATTGAATACCGCATACCTGTCCTGACTTTTGATAGTCTTTCCAACCAGAACCTATTAGGTAGCCACGAACGATAGCTTCAATAGGTAGTGGTTTTAGTTTTTTTACGATGATCCCACGTTTTTCAAGGCGCTGGCAGTCTTTCTCATCATCTAATACTTGATTAAGTGTTAATTTAGATAATTGATTAGGGATTAGGTGGGCTAATTTTTCAAACCAAAAATTGGAGACTTCGTTTAGCACAATCCCCTTGCCAGGAATAGGATCGGGTAGAATAACGTCAAACGCAGATAAACGATCGGTGGTAACAATTAACATGTGCTTATCATCAATATCATAAATGTCGCGAACTTTTCCTTTATGGATAAGTGGCAGGCTGTTTAGGTTGGCATCGAGTAAGGAAGCTGGAATAGTCATTTGATTTAGTATGCTTAGTAAAAAAGCTGCTAATGATCTAATTTTATTAAGAATTTTGCAAGTAAAAGGTGTGAAACGATGAGATGGACGGGTAAATTATTAGGCGCTGTTTTTGGTTATATGACGTTTGGTGCTTTAGGTGCGCTACTGGGTGTCTATATTGGTCATAAATTTGATACAGGTATGGCACAGAATCCATTTGATCCAGAGCGCCAGCAACGAACAAAAAAGATATTTTTTAAATCTACATTCGCGATCATGGGGCACCTTGCTAAAGCGGATGGGCAGGTGTCTAAAGAAGAAATTCAAATGGCTCAGCAGGTAATGGCTCAAATGGAGCTATCCGCGGCGATGAAAAAAGAGGCTGTTAATGAATTTAATCGCGGAAAAGCCCCTGAGTTTAATTTAGATGCCGAGCTGGATGAATTTAAACAGGCCTGCCAGCGGCAAAAGAACTTAATTCGCATGTTTATTGAAGTGCAGCTTCAAGCAGCTTATGCAGACGGAGAGCTAGATGATGCGGAAGATCAAATATTAGCGCATATTTGTGGACGTTTAGGTATTCCTCAGTTTGCATATGAGCAGCTAAAGCGTATGTTGGGAGCGAGTCAACGACGGGGCGCGCATCAACAAAGCCGATCAACACCAGAAGAGGCCTACGCTATTCTGGGAGTGAGTGAGTCTGCAAGCGATGCGGAAGTAAAAAAAGCGTATCGACGCTTAATTAGCCAACATCATCCCGATAAATTGGTATCAAAAGGCTTACCTGATGAGATGATGAAGATAGCAAAAGAAAAGACGCAGCAAATCACAGAAGCTTACGATACCATCAGAGACCTTCGAAAGGCAGCTTGAGCTTTTTAATGTTTGAGCTATATTCAATTGACAATACACTAAATATATAAGGCTTCGCCATGGAATGGCTAAGGGTTTAACGTTTATGGATGAACAAAATCTCAATCTGCAATCAATACCAACGAGAGAGGCGCAATACTTTAGCGATGATGTTCGTCATTATCAGCAATTATTTGATTTAAATCTTAACCCAATGATGGTGTACTGTGATGACGGCTTGATTGAATTAAATAAGGCCACGCTGCAGATGTTTAATGCAGCTTCTCGAGATGTGTTACTGGGTCTTCATTTGTTTTCGCTGGCGCCAGACTGTCAACCGAATGGGGTTGCTTCAAAAGAACTTTTTAGCCATTTACTGCAAGAGGCTAGTTCAAAAGGTAGTGCAAATATTCAATGCATCTGTAAAAGATTTGATAGCGATGACGAGTTCCCTGTGGAAATGGTGATGAGCTTGTTAGGTTTGTCCGACCAAACCTTATATCAGGTGACGCTGGTTGACTTATCACACCAGCAGCGCTGGCAAAATGCGCTTCAGGTTGAAAAAAAACACGTCGAATTAACGTTGAAGCACGTCGATAACGCAGTCATAACGGCATCACAAAATGGTCTGGTGACGTATATAAATGAGGCGGCCTGTCAATTGACCGGTTGGAATTACTCAGAAGCGATAGGCGTGCCGGTCAAACGTGTGGTTTGTTTAGTAAAAAAAGCCTCGAATACGTTGCTGAGTTATTACTCTAGCGATGAAGGTAGATCGTTTAATAGTGTTGAACAGCTCCCTCGTAATGTCATGCTTGTGACGAAAGGCGGTCAACGAGTCCCTGTGCAAGGGAAGATGTCTACTCTAGAGGGGGCAGGTGAGTTTACTACGGGGTGTGTCATTACACTCGTCGATACAACCGAGCATTCAGCTTACAGTGAAGAAATGATATGGCATGCAACGCACGATATGTTGACGCGTTTGCCTAATAGGGCCTTGTTAACAGACCGTTTTGAGCAGGCGCTTCATTTGGCATCGAGACATGGCACTAATTTGGCTGTTTGTATGATGGATCTAGATGAGTTTAAGCCGGTCAATGATACTTATGGCCATGAAGTAGGGGATAAACTATTAATTGAAGTGGCAAGCCGTCTGAAAAAACAACTTCGCCAGGAGGATACTGTTGCCCGGTTAGGTGGTGATGAATTTGTTATTTTGATCGGTGAGGTAAGTCAAAAACCAGCGTTAGTGCAAGCCTTGTATCGTTTAAAAGCTGCGGTGTCTGCGCCTTATCGGATTGATAATAAAACCATAGAAATCTCTTGCAGTATTGGCGTGGCAAACTATTCGGGTGAAAAAGTAAATGCTGATACGTTATTGCGACAAGCTGATCAGGCGATGTATGACGCTAAACAATCAGGCCGAAATAGAATTCATTGGTTTGATGTGGAGCAGAACCAAAAAGCGCATGATTCTGAAAAAGTTATTAAGCGAATTGAGCGCGCACTAGCGGCTGGTGAGTTTGAGCTGCATTATCAGCCCCAAGTAAATATGAGAACCGCTGAGGTTGTTGGTATGGAGGGCTTGCTACGATGGCGACACCCTGAAAAAGGCCTGATACTACCAATGGAATTTTTGCCAATCATCGAGCAGCATGAGTTAATCATCAGCTTGGGCGAATGGGTGATAGCATCAGCATTAGAGCAACTATCGGTTTGGCAAAAGCAGGGTAAGCAGTGGACGGTGAGCGTCAATATTGCAGCAAAACATTTTCATTTGCCTAGTTTTTATAGACGATTGAGAGATAGCTTAAAGCAATACGCCAATGTGGAGCCAAATAAGTTTGAAATAGAAATATTAGAGTCGGCAGCGCTGGGGGATATTCAACACGTACAGGCAGCTATTAACAACTGTAAAGGCTTAGGTGTGCGTTTTGCGTTGGATGATTTCGGTACAGGGTACTCATCGTTAGGTTACTTGAAGCGATTACCTGCCGATAGGCTAAAAATAGACCAATCATTTGTAAGTGATATTTTGAATGATAAAGAAGATCTGGCGCTTGTGCAGGCGATTATAAGCTTAGCGACGACATTTGAACGAGAGGTGCTAGCAGAGGGTGTCGAAACCGCTGAGCAGGGAGGGCTCTTGATGCGTTTAGGCTGTGATGTTGCGCAAGGGGATGGGATCGCAAAGGCAATGCCGGCAGAAGCGGTAATGGCTTGGTCAGAAAAATTCACACCTGATGCGAGATGGAGCGTTTGGTCAGAAACGGAATGGGATCTCAAGGTGTTTCCGTTATTGGTAGCGCAGTACGACATTCGTGAATGGGTTAATAATGTACTGAACCCAATTGAAGACGAAACATTAGCTGCTGAAAAAGCGCTACTAAGTGATGAAAATAGGTGCCGTTTTGGGGCTTGGTATCATTCAGATGGGTTAAAGCAGTATGGTCACTTAGCCAACTTTGGAGCTATAGACAAGCTGCATCGGCGTTTACACAGCGTAGGCGACCAAGTTATACAATTGTATAAAGCGCATCATAAGCAAGAAGCAAAAGAAAAGTGTGCAGAACTTCGTGAGATCAAAGATGAATTGCTGTCGATATTGGATGAACTGCAATTAAAGGTGTTTTCAAGCTAACGCCTTTGTGGGGCGATAAAAAACTGTTGTTCTACGACTCTACTCGTTAAAATTAAATGTATTTTAATCCAATGAACAGGAGGTGCTATGCCATCATTTGATGTGGTTTCAGAAGTCGATACACACGAATTAACCAATGCGGTTGATCAGGCAAACAAAGAAGTGAGTACGCGTTTTGATTTTAAAGGGACTGATGCCTCTTTTGAATTAGCTCAACATGAGGTTGTTCTAAGTGGTGAATCAACATTTCAATTGGGTCAGATGCTGGATATTTTTCGCATAAAATTATCTCGTCGGGGTGTTGATGTTGACTGTATGGACGTACAGAAGGCCGAAGAATCAGGCTTAAGGGTGCGCCAAAAAGTGATTATCAAAGAAGGCTTGGATAGCGAATCGGCTAAGAAAATAACCAAGTTAATTAAAGAAAAAAAATTAAAAGTCCAAGCGCAAATTCAAAAGGAACAAGTTCGTGTAACGGGTAAGAAGCGCGATGAGTTACAAGCGGTAATGGCTTTATTAAAAGCGGAAGACTTAGGTATTCCATTACAGTTTAAGAATTTCCGCGATTAGTATTGCCTGGCCGGCAAACGGCTGCCGCGACTATATTCTTTGCTCTAGATAAAATAAGTTATTTAAGTAAATAAAATTCCTAACTAGTTGTTTTTTAATGTAATAAATAAATAGGCATATCAATTGCTTTGTTTTTATTAAGATTAATAAATAAAGGGTTAGATGATGCGATTTTTGTCGGTTTTTAATGTAACGCTGTTGATGTTGTTAGGTTCGGTAGTTGTGTTGATTTCCCCTAGCCATTTGTTTGCGTTGATCAATGTCCCTGGGTTGCTGGTAGTGTTAGGTGGTACTTTATGTGCTGTGATGCTTAGCAAACCGAAACATAAAGTAGTGCAGTTGTTACGCGAATTGCCTGATATTATTCAAGGGAAAGAAAAAGCGTTTCAAGGGCGTGCGGAGTTTAAACAATTGCTCCGTTGTGCGCAGTTGTATCGCTCCTCTCAACTGCGAGTGCTAGAGCAAGAAATTAAATTGGCGCAACAGCCGTTATTAAGGAAAGGCGTCCAGCTTATTCTTGATAGAACCTCGTTAGAAGATATTGATACTATCCTGCGAAAAGAGCGAGCTCGTTTGCTAGTAGTCAATCAGGAAAAATCACAGATTTTACGTTTAATGTCGAGTTATGCCCCTGCGTTTGGGATGCTAGGAACCTTACTGGGTATGATACATATGCTTTATGGTTTGGGCGATGTAGGCTTGGATGAAGTCGGTGTCACAATGGGGTTTGCTCTGCTGACAACATTATACGGTTTGGTTGTTGCTAATTTGGTATGTAAGCCACTGGCGATTAAATTGGAAAAAGTTACGGCAGAGCATGCCGCGCACCTTAATGTATTGTTAGAAGGCTTGGTGATGGTGTATCAAAAGAAACACCCTTTTGTGATTCGTGACATGTTAGAAGCACACGGAATACCAGCAGACACAAAACCTGAAACAAAAAGAGCCATCACTAAAAGTAGACTGTCTAAATTATTACCTTTAATGGCCTCTCATGTCGATTGAACGAAGGTCACAGTCTAGTGAAACGCTGCTTCCAGTAGAGGACAATGAGTCGTGGGCGGTAAGTTATATTGATCTATTGCTATTAATGGTGACACTGTTTGTTTTGCTGCTCGGGTATCAACAACAAGGCATTCAGTCGGCAGAGGAAAAGTCTCAGGCAGCTAAAGCCATGCAAATATCCCCCTCTGTTGATAACGGTGCCTTTTTAGATCAGGTTTACCTTAGTCATTTAAAAGACCGGGTGAGCGTGGTAGAAGAGCAAAATATTATTAAGCTGGCGATGAGCGATAGTATTTTATTTTTCCCTGCAGATGCTACGTTAAGCCGCTCTGGTGAGCGGGTGCTAGATGAAATAGCGCTGATGTTAAAGCAGCGCCCTTGGCATATTCTGGTGGAAGGTCATACAGATAATCAGCCGATTTCTACGCCAAGGTTCTTATCAAATTGGGAGTTATCATCTGCAAGAGCGACGAGTGTCACGCGGTATTTAATCGGTCGTGGTATTGCTCCACAACGATTAAGCGCTATTGGTTATGCAGATACTCGGCCGATAGCTAGCAATATAAAGGACGAGGGGCGCAGTAAAAATAGGCGCGTAGCGTTAGTATTACGGGTTGCTGAGTAGCCCATTATTTATGTGACCGGTTGGTTATAAAAGGCTAAACACAAAACCGATCATCGCGCCAAAAACGCCGCCCCATACCACTAACCAACCCAAATGTTCTTTAATCATTTGCTGGATAATGGTTTTGACCATATCGGGTGTCAATTCATCTAGCCTTTTTTCGACAATAGCTTCAATGTCATCGATTAAATCACCGCTGATTTGCTGGGCATTAATGCCTTCATGTATGGCGTCGATAAATGCTGGGCTTTGGGTCATCTGTGCAAGTGTTAAGCGAATCTTTTTACACACAGGTTCTTTCAAAGGGTCGAGCGCAGCAACGCCACCAACCATGGCTAGCATGCTGCCAAAGGATGACTCGGCAATCGCATCAACCAGTCCTTGAAAGAGTTGGTCATAATCAAGCCGATCAAGAAGTGGTTCAACATTAAACAGCTGTTGGGCGGCATCTTCTTCACGCTGTAGAAAACGTTGTATATTTTCCTGCGTAAAAAATTGCCGCATGATCAGGTCTTGAATGCCGCGTTTGAACTCTTCGAAATGAGCAGGAATAATGCCAGAGCCATATAGAAAAGGTACTTTTTCGAAAAGCATATGAACCGCAATCCAATTGGTAACTGCGCCAGAAAGCGCGAAGACACCAATGGCTCTAATATTCTCAGTGTATAGCGGGGTAAAAAAACTAGCGATAATAATGCCAACTGCCAATAAATTGGTGACTAAACTTTTGTTCATAAGACAGGCTGTTTTTTTAATTGATAGGGTTTTGCTCAAAAGGTCCGCGTTAACCAACCATGTATCGGCCAGCGGTAGCAATAACGATAATGCTCAGCCCAATGATAAGGTTGATGGCAATTAATAGACGAATTTGGCCTAGGCTTTTAGCCGCGCCTTCCCAGTTCTGTTCAGTAACGGCACGTTTTAATTTACGTGTAGGTGCAAAGAAGATATGCATAAAAATAAGCACCATAATGATACCCATGCTCATCATGAGGTGAACATAGGGTGCAACATATTTCATGCCGCCAAATTTATTGAAAATAAGCCAAAAACCTGTGCCAAGTAGTAGTACAACGCAAACCCAGACCCAAGGGAAGAATTTGGCAAACACAGTGGACCACAAGCTGAGTTGTTGAGGAGAATCAAGTTGGGTGGCAATACTGGGGCGTAAAACAAGGTAAGCGAAAAACATTCCGCCTACCCAAATAACAGAAGATAAAGCGTGCAGACTAATTGCTAGAGAGATCATGAGTATTCCTTTTTTATTGTGATTGAAGAGGGTGTTTAAAAACGTGTATAAGCCAATTATGTATCGATAAAACCAATGTGTCATTTAAACCAGTAAAGAGATGGTCGGCACCTGAGATTTCAACTTGACGGTTAAGAGGGTTGCTCTTAACCAGCGCTAATTTTCGCATAGGAGCGGTTTTTTTTACATTATCAAGGTCTTGGCTGCCAAAGATGTCGAGAACAGGGATGGATAAGTCCCTTAAATGTTCAGTTGCTTGAGCTTCTGGTAAGTCAGAGGCCAAGGTGGGTAAGCCAATTAGTACAAGAGCATCACAGGCTTTTTTGTCTTGTTGGGCTAGAAAATTTGTTGCCATAATGCCACCCAAGCTATGTGCTATTAATACGCAAGGGTGGTTGTCAAAGTTTTCACGCATGTAGTTTAAGGTCGACTCGATTCTAGGGCCGCTTTCTTTAATTAAAGCTAAATGATCGTTAATAGAGGCATCATCAGAAGCCATTGGGAGTTGAATGGATGCGGTGACCCAGCCCATTTGTGCCAGTTGACTACGCAATGGTCGAATGATTTGTGGTGCATTTGGGTTTGAGCCCATGCCATGCAAAATAATAATACTACCGCGCAACTGATCAGGCTCTTCATTATTAAGTAGCCCCAAAAACTCGACACTGTCGGTTTTTAAAGTCAGTATGTCGCCAATGATAATACTGTCTTTGACGTTTTCTGCGATGCGCTTTTCTCTGTCTAAGTCTGCGCAAAATGCAAAACCGCTAGCAAGTAGACCAAAACTGAATGCTAAAAAAGGTAATAGTTTTTTAGGCATGGTTGAGAAGTATTATGTGAATGAATTGAAGTGCTCATGGTGCATTAGTGTACGTAAAAAATCTAGACTAAAGCAGGTATTAGCACTGCTAATTCATACAATGGTTTTTTGTCAGATATGAAAACAGTTTTTACATGGGTAAAATACGGGCATGCAAGATCAACGGTTAATCTTTAAATTGGCTATTTCAGCAGAAAAATATTTATCTGTTTATAAAGGCCATGCGAACAAAATCTCAACCATCGCTAGCGACGGAAGACGAATAGAGTTTTCGGCAGATAATGTGCGACAGTTTTTAACGCATGATGGAATTTATGGTGTGTTTGAAATGCTTATTACTGCAGAACAAAAGTTTTTATCTATTAGGCGGTTAAGATAAGCCGCGATGTAAGGTCTATAGGGCTAATGGAGATGAAATAAAATGCAAATTCGGGTACCCTTCTTCCTTTATTAAAAAGTTGCTTAAGAAATGAAAACACCCTTAATTGCACCGTCTATTTTATCGGCTGATTTTGCTCGTTTGGGCGAAGAGGTCGACAATGTGCTATTTGCAGGCGCAGATGTCGTGCATTTCGATGTGATGGACAACCATTATGTGCCGAATTTAACCATTGGGCCATTAGTGTGTGAGGCGCTGCGCAATCATGGCGTAACTGCACCGATTGATGTCCATTTAATGGTCAAACCAGTAGACCGAATTATTCCTGATTTTGCAAAAGCAGGAGCTAGCTATATTACCTTCCACCCTGAGGCATCTGAACATATAGACCGCAGTTTAGGCCTGATTAAAGAATTAGGTTGCAAGGCAGGGTTAGTTTTTAATCCAGCAACGCCATTAAGTTATCTAGATCACGTGATGGATAAGCTCGATGTGATTTTATTGATGTCGGTAAACCCAGGCTTTGGCGGGCAAAGCTTTATTCCTTCTACGTTGGAGAAATTACGTCAAGTTCGTCAACGTATTGATGTGAGTGGGGCTGATATTCGGCTTGAAGTAGATGGTGGTGTAAAGATTGATAATATCGGTGAAATTGCCGCTGCCGGTGCAGATATGTTTGTCGCTGGTTCGGCCATCTTTAACACCGATGATTATGCAAAAACTATTGCAGCTATGCGTGAGAAAATAGCAAAGGCAGTTGCTTGAAAACATTGCGTGACAATTGCCAAACAAAGTTAGTGGCCTTTGATTTAGATGGCACATTATTGGATAGCGTGCCTGACTTAGCAAAAGCAGTGCAACTAACATTGGCGGAGTTAAATTTACCAACGCAACAACAAGACAACGTGCGTGGCTGGATTGGTAATGGCGCACGCGTACTAGTAAAACGTGCCTTGTCGGGGGATATTAATGGCGATATACCGAAAGACTTGTTTGATAAAGCCTATCCAATATTCCTAAAGCACTACGCAGATAACCTAAATACCGACAGTGAGCTTTATAATGGGGTGGAAGACACATTAGCTGCTTTCAAACGGGCAGGAATAGCTATGGCCTGTATTACTAATAAGCCAGAACAATTTACGCTGCCTTTATTAAAGGAAATAGGGCTGAGCCAATTTTTTGATAAAGTTGTCTGCGGTGATAGCTTTGAGCACCGAAAACCACACCCGATGCCACTATTAGAGACGGCGAAGTTTTTTAACGTATTACCTGAGCAGTCTATTATGGTGGGTGATTCGGTCAATGATATTATGGCGGCCCAAGCAGCTGGTTTTTATTCCATTTGTGTCAGTTACGGTTATCACGGTGAGGATGATGTGCATCAATTAGGTGCTGATGTTGTCATACAACACTTTTCAGAAATAGCACAGTTGCTGGAAAAAGCCGCATAAGAGAAGGTGCCAAATATGGGTGATGTAAAACTAATGAAAAAACGATGGCGGTTCGGCTGAATGATTTAGCAGAAGCATTAAAACCATTGATGAAGTAATTAAGAGACCGTGTGATGACACCCGAAAAATTTAAACAATATGCCGATCAGGGCTATAGCAAAATTCCCCTGATGAAAACGATTTTGGCCGACCTAGAAACCCCATTAAGCGCCTATATGAAACTGGCTAATGGGCCTTATAGTTATCTTTTTGAATCTGTACAAGGTGGCGAGAATTGGGGGCGTTACTCGATTATTGGCCTACCGTGTAACGAAGTGATTAAAATAACGGGTAACAACATTCGCTTGGAATCGAATGGTCGACTAACAAACAGCCTCAGTAGTGATGCCCCTTTAGATTGGGTGAGACAGTACGCATCGACATTTAATATACCGGATATTGATGGCCTGCCACGATTTAGTGGCGGCTTGGTTGGCTACTTTGGTTATGAGACTATTCATTATATCGAGCCAAAAGTCGCAGAAAACAGCCAGCAAAATAAAAAAGAAGACCCAATAGGCTCCCCAGATATCTTATTAATGATTTCTGAAGAAGTGTTGATTTTTGATAACGTTAACAATCAAATAATGATTGTGACTCACGTTGATCCAACGCTGGAGACTGCCTACCAAGATGGTTTGAGTCGTCTTGAAGAGCTTAGCCTTCAATTAAATACTACTGAAATACGTTCTACGTTTGGGCAAAGCCAATCACCAGCGATTGATGAGTCGGGGTTCGTTTCGGGGTTCACCCAAGAAGGCTTTCAAGAAGCGGTTAAAACGGTAAAAGACTATATCGTTGAAGGCGATGTGATGCAGGTGGTCTTATCGCAAAGGATGAGCATCCCTTATGAAGAGCCGCCAATAGACTTGTATCGTGCACTACGGTGCTTGAACCCATCTCCATACATGTACCATTTAAACTTAGACGATACATATGTTGTTGGCTCATCGCCAGAAATTTTAACGCGCTTGGAAGATGAGCAGGTAACGGTTCGACCCATTGCCGGTACCCGCCCGAGAGGTGCGACACGTGAAGAAGATGAGGCCTTGGAGAAAGAGTTGCTGGCAGACCCTAAAGAATGCGCCGAACATTTAATGTTGATTGACTTGGGCCGTAATGATGCGGGGCGTGTCTGCAAAACAGGTACCGTAGAATTAACCGATAAAATGGTGATTGAGCGTTATTCTCATGTTATGCACATTGTATCGAATGTGACAGGGCAACTAGAGGCTGGCCTTAATGCTATTGATGTCTTGGAAGCGACCTTTCCTGCGGGTACCGTTAGTGGTGCGCCAAAGGTGAGGGCAATGCAAATTATTGACGAGTTGGAGCCGGTTAAGCGCGGCATTTATTCGGGTGCTGTTGGTTATCTGTCGTGGTCGGGGAATTTAGATACAGCCATTGCTATTCGAACAGCAGTGATAAAGGATGGGCAGTTGAATATTCAGGCGGGCGCAGGCATCGTGCATGATTCTGTGCCAGAGAACGAGTGGGCTGAAACAATGAATAAAGGACGGGCTATTTTTAAAGCAGTGGCGATGGCAAAACATGGTTTAGAAGAAGGTGAAGGTTAATGGCCACATGTAAATTAGTGATGATTGATAACTATGATTCCTTTACCTATAACTTGGTGCAATATTTTGCTGAGCTAGGCGCCGATGTGCATGTTGTGCGCAACGACCAAGCGACTATTGATGAAGTAATTGCGATGCAGGCCGACCGGTTAGTGATTTCACCTGGGCCTTGTACCCCAACCCAAGCGGGTATTTCTGTTGAACTTATTAAGCAAATGGCTGGTTCTGTGCCGATTTTAGGCGTTTGTTTAGGGCACCAGAGTATTGGTGAAGTTTTTGGTGGAAAGGTTGTTCACGCAAAGAAAATTATGCATGGTAAAACATCGGATATGCACCACAATAATAGCGGCGTTTTTACTGGTTTAAGTAATCCATTTAAAGCCACGCGTTACCATTCATTGGTGGTGGAAAAAGACTCCTTACCAGACTGTTTGGAAATAACAGCATGGACGGAAACGGAGACAGGTAAAATGGATGAAATTATGGGCTTTAAGCACCGAGAGTTAGAGGTTGAAGGTGTACAGTTTCACCCAGAGTCCATTTTGACTGAACACGGGCATGATTTATTAAACAACTTTTTATACAAGGTCTGAACAATGGATATTAAACAAGGGCTTGAAACAGCTATTAACCATCAAGATCTTGCTACCGATGAGATGATCGATGTTATGCGCCAGATTATGTCAGGTGCAGCAACAGAGGCGCAAATTGGCGGTTTTCTAGTCGCATTGAGAATGAAAGGGGAGTCGCTCGACGAAATTGAAGGTGCCGCTATTGTGATGCGTGAGTTGGCAGCAACTGTGCCAGTGAGTGGTGATTTTCTAGTTGACACCTGTGGAACAGGTGGTGACGGTTCAAATTTATTCAATGTTTCAACGGCAAGTGCTTTTGTTGTGTCAGCAGCCGGCGCGAAAGTGGCCAAGCATGGTAATCGCTCGGTATCCAGTTCAACAGGTAGTGCGGATGTGCTAGAAGCAGCCGGCATCAACCTAAGTTTAACGCCAGAGCAGGTGGCTCAGTGTATTCAACAGGTGGGTATCGGCTTTATGTTTGCCCCCGCGCACCATAGTGCGATGAAGCATACTATTGGGCCGCGTACAGAATTATCTCAACGAACCATTTTTAATATGTTGGGGCCAATGACAAACCCAGCTGGCGTAAAGTCGCAGGTGATAGGGGTGTTTAACGAAGCTTTATGCCAACCTATCGCGAATGTTTTGCAGCGATTAGGCAGTGAGCGTGTGCTTGTGGTGCATGCGCAAGATGGGCTGGACGAAATTAGTTTAGCCACTCCAACACACGTCGCAGAATTAAAAAATGGACATGTTGTTGAATACAAAATAACGCCTGAAGAAATGGGGGTTGCGAGTCAAAGCTTAATTGGCTTAACGGTCAACAGTGCTAGTGAGTCACTGGCTTTAATAAACGATGCCCTGGGCTTACAAAAAACAACAGAAGGTAAAAAGGCGGCGGACATGCTTGCGCTTAATGCGGGTGCCGCACTATATGTTTGTGGTAAGTCAGACAGCATTAAGTCTGGTGTTGCATTGGCGCTTGAGACCATAAACAACGGTAAAGCTTTGCAAAAAATGGCTGAACTAAAAGAGAAAACACAAGGCTTTAAAGATGAGTGATACCCCCGACGTTCTAAAAAAAATAGTAGCGCGTAAGCACCAAGAGGTTGCCGAGAGGCTTGAGCGTTTTTCTATTGATGATTTAAAGCAGCAAATTGCACAGGCTTCGCCGGTTCGTGGTTTTGTTAAATCGATTAAGAAAAAACTGAGTAACGGTGAAACCGCGGTGATTGCTGAAGTAAAAAAAGCGTCACCGAGTAAAGGCTTGTTGCGCGAGAATTTTAACCCAGCTGAGATAGCAGCCAGCTATGAAGCAGGTGGTGCTGCTTGCTTGTCGGTACTGACCGATAAGGATTTTTTTCAAGGCTCAGAAGCGTATTTAAAACAAGCAAGAACAGCGTGCAAGCTGCCGGTTATTCGTAAAGACTTTATTGTAGACCCTTATCAAGTGTATGAGGCTCGTGCGATCGGCGCAGACTGTATTTTATTAATTGTTGCTGCGCTTAATGATGAGACATTACAGGGCTTGTATCAATTAGCTGGCGAGTTAGGTTTAGATGTGCTGGTAGAAGTTCACGATGCGGGTGAGTTAGAGAGTGCGTTACGGTTGGATTTAGCCTTGATTGGCATAAATAACAGGGATTTAAGAACCTTTGACACGTCATTAAAAACCACGGTGGACTTATTGGAGCATATTCCTGATGGCATTATTGTTGTCAGTGAAAGCGGCCTGCACAAACCTGAAGACATTAGCATGCTAAAAGAGCATCAGGTGCATACCTTCTTGATAGGTGAGGCCTTTATGCGTTGCGATGATCCTGGCGAGGCCTTAAAAAGGCTAATTGCTTAGCGAGCCTTTTTTACCAAGATTGTTTTGCCGCTGACTTCAATCAATCCATCTTCGCCCATTGTTTTTAGAACTCGACCAGCCATTTCACGTGAGCAGCCGACCATTCGGCCTAGGTCTTGTCGCGTAATTTTAATTTGCATGCCATCGGGGTGGGTCATCGCTTCAGGGGCCTCGGTTAAGTCGATTAATGTTCGAGCAACACGGCCGCTGACGTCTAAGAATGCTAAACGCCCAGCTTTGCGACTGGTTTGCAATAGACGCTTGGCCAATTGGCGGCCTAGTACGGTAATAATTTCTTTGCTATCTGCTTGGAGCTCATTCTTAAGTAAAGAGTTTAAGCGGTTATAACTAATGCCCGCAAGCTGACAGGAAGAAGAGGTTTGAACGTAAACGTTTTGTTTGTCACGTGTCAGGGTCGGTTCAAAAAAACTCGCTTCGCCAAGGAAGTCTCCGCGACTTAAATTGGCGAGAATAAATTCGTGACCATCGACTTCATCGATGCATACGTAGGCGGACCCTTCAATAAAATAATATAAAGTGTTTATCTCATCGCCGGGCTGAATAATATCTGTTTTATTCGGGTATTCGTGTCGGTGGCAAAAGCGGATAAACCTAGCAAAGGTTTCATCCGACATACCAGAAAAATTAAGAAGGTTTTTTTTTGTGCTCATTCCCCAAAGTGTAACAGAGATTATTTGAAATAACCTACGTCGTAAGCCTTTTGGTGGTCGCTTTAGCAAACGTCATGTTGCTGGCTGGTTTTATGATATTCTTTGCGCCTAAAATTAAAACAAGGGTTTGAAAATGGATGTAAGAATAAAGTGGGTTGAAGGCGCGATGTTTCTTGGCGAATCAGGCAGTGGGCATACCGTTGTAATGGATGGTGCGCCAGCAAATGGAGGTAGAAATTTAGGGCCTCGGCCAATGGAAATGTTGTTAACTGGTATGGGCGGTTGTACAGCGTTTGATGTAAAAATGATTTTGGATAAAGCCCGTCAACAGGTGACCGATTGTGTGGCAGAAATTCATGCTGAGCGTGCTGATGAGGTCCCTGCGGTGTTTACTAAAATTCACGTTCATTTTATCGTGTCTGGTAAGGGCTTAACCGACAAAGCTGTTGCACGTGCTGTTAATTTATCAGCTGAAAAGTACTGCTCGGCCTCTATTATGTTGAGTAAGGCTGTTGAGATAACCCATGATTATGAAATTGTGGATGTTGCCTAATGAAGCGGCCTAATCCAACAACTGGCTTACGGCATGTTGCGTTAAATGTACAAGACTTAGTAGCCGCTGAGCATTTTTATGTTGAGTTAATGGGAATGTCTGTTGAATGGCGACCAGATGAACAGAACGTTTATTTAACCTCAGGGAATGATAACTTGGCCCTGCATGTTGTTACAGGAGAAGAGGCAGGGGTTCCAGCGTTAGACCATATTGGCTTTTTTCTGGACCGAGAAGACGATGTAGATGATTGGTTTGAGTTTTTAAAACATCATGGCGTTAAAATGAAAACTCAACCACGCAAACACCGTGATGGCGCAAAAAGTTTCTATTGTTATGATCCTAGCGGCGTAACGGTGCAAATTATTTGCCACCCGCCTTTGGTTGGTCATTAATTGTATCGATGTCGCAGGCCACTTGATGCATAGCTGATGTTAGTTTTGACAAATCAGCTGTCGTCATAATATAGGGGGGCATCACGTAGATGAGGGTTGAAAAAGGACGAACCCATACACCGAGTTCTACAAACCGGGGTTGTATCCAATGGATATCAACGGGCTGATGCAGCTCAATGACACCAATCGCGCCTTTAACACGAACCTCTTTTACAGCGCTCAGTTGTGAACAAGGCGCTAGTTCAGATTGTAATTGTTTTTCAATCCTCTGTACCGAGGTTTGCCAGGGCGAAGCCAATAAAACCTCTAAACTGGCATTAGCTACTGCACAGGCTAAAGGGTTAGCCATAAACGTTGGACCGTGCATTAAGGTTGGGTGTTGGCCTCCGCCAATACCATCGGCTACTTTGCTGGAGCACAGCGTGGCAGCGAGGCTTACATAACCACCGGTTAGCGCTTTTCCGACGCATAAAATATCAGGTGCAATTTGCGCTTGTTCGTAGGCGAAAAAGGTTCCAGTACGGCCAAATCCAGTGGCTATTTCATCCAGAATCAGTAGTACATCGTGCTCATCACACAGCTCGCGTACTTTTTTAAGATAGGCGGCGCTATAGAATCGCATGCCGCCTGCGCCCTGCACCAGCGGTTCTATAATCACGGCTGCAATAGTACCTATATTGTCTTTTAATAAATGCTCAAAATCATCAATGGCGGCTTGATCGTATGTAGTTTGGTCTCGGCAATCAGGGCTTTTTGCAAAAAGGTGTTGAGCGAGAACGTTACTAAATAGATGATGCATGCCATTATCGGGATCGCAAACGGCCATCGCACCAAAAGTATCACCGTGATAACCATTTTTAATGGTTAATAAGCGTTGTTTTTGCGGTTGGCCTAGTGATGACCAATACTGAAGGGCCATTTTGATTGCAACTTCAACGGCGACTGAACCAGAATCGGCAAAGAATACATGTTGTAAATCATCGTGGCTGATGTCGATGAGTTTTTTTGCTAAATCAACAGCAGGTTTGTGCGTTAAGCCGCCAAACATCACATGTGACATAGATTTGAGTTGGTTTTCAATAGCGGCATTTAAAGTGGGGTGATTGTAGCCATGAATGGCCGCCCACCAAGATGACATGCCATCAATCAATTCACGGCCATCTTCAAGCGTTAATCGAACGCCAGAAGCTGATTTTACGGGGAAAACAGGTGTTGGGTGGTTTAGGCTGGTATAAGGATGCCAAATGTGTTGCTTGTCAAAATTGACAAGGTCTTCCCAGTTATTGCTCATTTAAGACTAAACCCAAAAAGATGTTTTTGTCATGATTTTTGAAATAAGCCGCATGCCTTGTTTAATGGGGGCAGGCAACTCAACCCCGCCTTGCTCGATGGCGCTGGTAGCGTGTTGGCTTTCATCTTCGTGCATCTGATTAAGGATGGCGCGTGTTTTGTGATCGGTATCGGGCAGTTTTTCGAGATGGCTCTCAATATGTTGAACGACCTGTTTCTCGGTTTCGGCTAAAAAGCCGAGACTCCATTTGTCGCCGGCTAAACCGGCGGTGGCGCCAATGGCTAAAGAGCCCAAATACCAAGCAGGGTCTAGAATGCTGGTTTTTTCGCCAAGCTGGTCAAGACGTTTGCGACACCAAACAAGATGATCATTTTCTTCTTCGGCAGCTTGGGTCAGTTTTTCTTGCACGGCCTTGTTGCGAGCAGTTAATGACTGACCCTGATATAAGGCTTGGGCAGCGACTTCGCCAGCATGGTTTACACGCATCAGTTGCGCTGATAATTTAGCTTCGTCTTCATTAAGGTCGTTATCTTCGACGGCGTCAGACGGGTTTTCTCGCCCTGTTGTTTTAGCATGCCCCGCTAAGGTTCGTAACACACGGTCGGCATGAGCAATGAGGTTGTCAGCGGTGGAGTAAGCTCTTTGCATGGTTATACCTTTAGTTGTTGTGCTAGTAATGATACCGGATGCAAGGTGGTGGTGTTAAGCCCTGCTTGTTTTAAACCAGAGCGGATATGCAGTGCGCAGCCTACATTACTGGTTAGTAAATAATCTATTGTGTGATCTTTTAAAGGAGCAATAGTTTGATCGCGTAGGGTGGTTGCGGTTTCTTTGTGGGTGAGCATGTAGCTACCAGCCGCGCCGCAACACATTTGATTGGGTTTGAAAGAGCGGATGTTTAATTCATTGATATTAGCAAGTAGTTCAGTAATATCGGTGGTTGAGGGGTGAACATTTTTTAAGGTGCAAGGGGTGTGAAGCCAAGCCGATGCTTTCAGTGGTTTGAATGTGAGTGTACTTAAATAAGGCGCAATAAAATCACTGATATCAACGACTTTTTTTGATAGAGCATGGTCATATTCGGCTAAGGTAGAACCGCAACCACTGGCGACCGTAATGACGGCATCGTAGTGTGTATTATCAAACGTGTTTTGGTTGTTTTGGGCGAGCTTTATTGCTTGCTGATGATTGCCAGCGTGTAAATCTATCGCGCCACAACAATATTGGTTTGGGGGAATGGAAACGTCAAAGCCACAATGTTGAAGAAGGAAGACAGTATCTTCTAGTGTTTTAGAATCAAGCACCTCTGTGGCGCAACCAGTAAAGAGCGCAACGTGCCCTCGCCTTTCTGCAACCAATGTCGGGTATGTTTCGTTAAACTGATTAGAGGAAATTTTGGCGGGCAAATAAGTATTTAGTTGTAAAGGGAGTTTACTTAAACCAACTTTCTGATAAAAACGCAGAAAAAAGTTTAGACTTTTCCTGTATTGTCCTTTGAGGCGACTAATGAATGAACGTTCTAACAGGCTCAATTTATTATGCTCGGTGGTGTTTGTGTCGCCACGAAAGTCGTTGATGAGCCTAGCATATGGTACTTTGGCGGGACACATTTGTTCGCAGGCTCTACACGTTAAGCAGTTATCAATGTGCTCGCTAAGCGTGTTTGTTAGTTCGAGATGGCCTTCTGACCAACCTTGAATGAGGGCTAGGCGGCCACGGGGTGATTCGTTTTCATTTTTAGTTAAATTGTACGTGGGGCACTGTGGTAGGCATAATCCACACTTAACGCAAAGGTCTGTATCGGTATAGTTGATTTGGTTTGTCAAAATAATAAAATAGGCAAGAGTGCGGATAATTCGTTATAATTAAACATTATATAATTTTATTTAAATAAACATTATGGTTATAAGTAAAAAACAACTGACGCATTTGAAGCGCTTAGAAGCGGAGTCTGTGCATATTATACGTGAAGTGATTGCTGAATTTGATAACCCGGCAATGCTTTATAGTGTAGGTAAGGATTCTTCGGTGATGTTGCATCTGGCACAAAAAGCGTTCTTTCCTGCCAAACCGCCGTTTCCTTTGGTGCATGTAGATACCACTTGGAAGTTCAAAGAAATGATCGAGTTTCGAGATAAGCGGGCCAAAGAAGTGGGTATGGACTTGATTGTCTATATTAACCCAAAGGGTAAGGAGCTAAACATATCTCCATTTGAACATGGCTCATCGATGCATACCGATATCATGAAAACAGAAGGCCTACGCCAGATGTTAGATAGTTATCAATATGATGCGGTGTTTGGCGGCGCTCGTCGTGACGAAGAAAAGTCACGTGCTAAAGAACGAATTTATTCATTCCGCGATAAAAATCACCGTTGGGACCCAAAGGCGCAACGCCCAGAATTATGGGATACCTATAATGGGCGCCATCAAAAAGGGGAGTCGATTCGGGTATTTCCGTTATCTAATTGGACTGAGCTCGATATTTGGCAATATATCTACCTTGAAGGGATACCTATTCCTGATTTGTATTTTGCAAAAGAACGCCCAGTGGTTGAGTACGGTGGAACCAAAATAATGGTCGATGACGAGCGCATGCCTGAAGAGTTACGTGACAAGGCGGTGATGGAGAAGGTGCGTTTCAGGACGCTGGGTTGTTACCCGCTAACAGGGGCAGTGGAGTCAACAGCCGAAACCTTACCGGAGATTATTCAAGAAATGCTGCTAACCAAAGTATCCGAGCGCCAGGGGCGATTGATAGACCATGATGAATCAGGGTCGATGGAGAAGAAAAAGATTGAGGGGTATTTCTAATGGCTGTTGAGCAAAATAACTTGATTGCATCTGATATCGAGGGGTATTTGAAGCAACATGAAAACAAAGAATTATTACGTTTTATTACCTGTGGTAGCGTAGATGATGGGAAAAGTACGTTAATTGGACGTTTACTGCATGACAGTAAAATGATTTTTGAAGATCAGTTGGCGGCAATTAATAATGACTCTAAAAAGCACGGCACAACAGGTGAAGCGGTTGATTTGGCTTTACTGGTTGATGGCTTGCAATCTGAACGTGAGCAAGGCATTACAATTGATGTGGCCTACCGTTTTTTTGCCACGGACAAACGTAAGTTTATTATTGCTGATACCCCAGGGCATGAGCAGTACACGCGAAATATGGCAACCGGTGCGTCTACAGCCGATTTAGCGATTATTCTCATTGATGCGCGCTATGGTGTGCAAACACAAACACGACGTCATAGCTATATTACAAGTTTGTTAGGTATTAAGCATATTGTGGTAGCCGTCAATAAGATGGATTTGGTTGAATTTAGCGAACAGCGTTTTAATGAAATTAAAGACGAGTATCAGTCGTTTGCAAAAGAGGTAGGTATCAACTCGCCTGTGTTTGTTCCCGTGTCAGCGTTGACTGGTGATAACGTTGTTAATGCCAGCAAAAATATGCCGTGGAATACCGATGCGCCGTTGATGGAGCAGCTCGATACGATTCCGCTTGAAGATACGGTAAATCTTGAAAACTTCCGCTTACCAGTACAGTACGTAAACCGTCCACACTTGGACTTTAGAGGCTTTTGCGGCACCATTGCGGCGGGCAGTATCCAGGTGGGTGATAGTATTACCGTGCTGCCATCGCAAAAAACGTCAGTGGTTAAACAAGTAATTCAGCCAGCAGTTAGTGAAAGCGAAATGAATGTTAGCGAAGCATTTGCGCCAATGGCGGTCACCTTGACGCTTGAAGATGAAGTAGATATTAGTCGTGGCGATATGATTGTGAAAACGACTGATCTTCCAGACGTCGCTGACCAGCTAGATGTCACCTTGGTGTGGATGAATGAAACGGCGATGAATACAGGGGTGGATTACCTAATCAAAAGGGCCAGTAATGTTGTGCCAGGTAGGTTTGAGCAGATTCATCATAAGGTCGATGTTAATACATTAGAAAAAATTGAAGCCAGTGAATTGCAACTCAATGAAATTGCTCGTTGCCGCTTATCGCTGAAGCAAGCGATTGCTTTTGACGCATATGCCGATGTAAAGGGAACGGGTAGCTTTATTGTGATTGATAAGTACACCCACGCCACGTTAGCGGCGGGTATGATTCAAGAGAAATCTACTGTTGCCGCAAACGGCCAATCAGCAAAAGAATACAGTGCTTTTGAAAAAGATTTAAATGTATTGATTAGACAGCACTTTCCCGAATGGGGCTGTCGATCGATTGATGATTTGCTCTCGTAAAGAGTCATTTGGTGTTAGTCACTGCATGGAAGCAGGGCTCATAATCCGGCTTGCGAAGGTCGATAAGTTAACGAAAATAGTTAATGAAACCCCTTAGGAATAGAACGTAGAATACACGGATGTATAAAGAAACGAATAAGCGCTCTCTCATCAAAGGGGTGACGTGGCGTATTGTTGCGACAACAACAACGATGCTGATTGTCTACGTGTTTTTTGGTCGACTGGATCTTGCTATTGCAACGGGGTTGCTGGAAAGTGTTTTAAAAATTGGACTTTTTTGGCTGCACGAAAAGGTTGGCTAAAAGTGCGCTGGGGGGAAAAAAGAATAGAGCCTTTTAATCTTTGGTTTACCGGCTTACCACTGAGTGGCAAAACGACCATTGCTGATAAAGTTTTTGAGCAACTTGAAAAGCTTGATATCCCCCTTGAGCGGATAGATTCAAAAGATATTCGGGACCTCATCCCGAATATTGGTTATACAAGGGACGATAGAAATCGTCATATGCACCGTATTGGCAACCTTGTTTGTACCTTGCAGAACAATTCAGTGTCAACTGTTGCCTCGTTTGTTTCACCGTATAAAGAATCACGCAGAGCAATTCGTGAAATGGTTGCCAATAACATCATTGTTTACGTAAAGGCAGATATCGAAACGTGTAAAAAACGTGATTATAAGGGTGCATATGGAAAAGCCTTAAGCGGGGAGTTTAAAAATTTCCCCGGTGTTGATGAAGTGTATGAGGAGCCTGAGCATGCAGAAGTAGTCGTTGATACGGATGCTTTGTCAGTTGACAAGTCAGTTGAAGTAATTGTTAAGTACGTTAAAAAGCATTACATCAAATAAGGGTAAATAAATGAGTACAAACACGGTATGGCATGAGCATCATATTAGTCAAAAGCAGCGCTCTATTTTAAAAAAACAAAAACCTTGTATTTTATGGTTTACCGGCTTAAGTGGTAGTGGTAAATCGACGGTTGCTAATGCAGTAGAAAATCAACTGTTTGCGATGAAGAAGCACACCTATTTGCTCGATGGCGATAACGTGAGGCAAGGGCTTAATAAAGGACTTAGCTTTAGTGAAGAAGATCGAATAGAAAATATCCGCCGCGTAGGTGAGGTGGCTAACTTGTTTTGTGATGCAGGCTTGGTTGTCGTTACTGCGTTTATTTCCCCGTTTGCTAAGGACCGTCAAATGGTGCGAGATATGGCCATGCAAGGCCAGTTTGTGGAGGTGTTTATTGATGCACCATTAGAGGTTTGTGAGCAGAGAGATCCTAAAGGGTTATATAAAAAAGCGCGTGCAGGAGAGATTAAAGACTTTACGGGTATCGACTCACCTTATGAGGTGCCGGTAAACCCTGAGCTGCATGTTGTTAACGACGGCATTAGTATTGAAGAGGCGGCTACGGAAGTTGTGGCTTACCTTAAAAAGAACGCATATATTTAAAAATGTTAGATAATATAAACATAGAAGACATTGTGGCACTCGCAAAAAAAGCAGGTGATGCCATTATGGATATTTATCAAAAAGATTTTGAGGTTGAGTTTAAGGCTGATCAATCGCCACTGACTGAGGCCGATACGGCGGCGCATAAGATTATAGAACAAGGCTTAAAAGAGCTGGATCAAAAGAATAATAGGCTAATCCCCTTGATGTCAGAAGAAGGCAAAAATATTCCTTATCAGGATAGAAAGGATTGGGACTACTTCTGGATGGTTGACCCTGTAGATGGTACTAAAGAATTTATCAAAAAAAATGGTGAGTTCACCGTCAATATTGCCTTAATAAATCAAGGCATGCCTGTTTTAGGCGTGGTGTATGCGCCAGCGCTGGGGCAAATGTATTGGGCTAAGCAAGGCGAAGGGGCCTTTAAAGACGGGCAGGCTTTACCGTTAAAACGAGCTGAGCAGCGCGATAGCTATAAAGTAGTAGCTAGTCGTTCGCATATGTCTGATGAAACAAAACAATTCATTGATGAGATAAAAACAGAAAAAGTCAAAGAGCTAGTATCCATTGGTAGTTCCTTGAAGCTTTGTCTCGTTGCAGAAGGTGAAGCTGACATTTATCCAAGACTAGGACCAACAATGGAATGGGACACGGCTGCGGCACACGCGGTTGTTTTATGCGCTGGAATGAAGGTATGTGAGTTTAATAAGGGTGGGATCTCAAAACCGCTTGTATATAATAAGCAAAATTTACTGAATCCTTTTTTTATTGTTTCATCCATTAACTAATAAATAAACTTATATGGCTTACTATAAACAGCATATCTTTTTTTGTACCAACCAGCGCAGCGATGGACGCGCGTCTTGCCAAGACCATAATGCGCAAGAAATGCGTGATTATTTAAAAAAGAAAGTGAAAGAATCAGGGCTAGCAGGGCCGGGCGGCATTAGAATCAATAACGCCGGTTGTTTAGATCGCTGCGGGCAAGGTCCTGTGTTGGTTATTTACCCTGAAGAAACTTGGTATCAATATAAAACCAAAGCAGATATCGGTGAAATTTTTGAGCAGCATATAAAAAACAATCAACGTATAGAAAGATTGCAGGTTTAAGTGTTTGGGTTAATCGAAGCAATAGTTCTGCTCAGTTGAAGTTTACAGGCTTTGGTGATGCTATGATTAAAATGATTCGGAAAGAAAAACTAAAAATAAAGAGAGTGTTTTGGAAAATAAAAATATAGAGATCGCTGGGCATCACACTGCAGATGACGAAATAGATTTATTTGAGTTGTTTGCCTCATTAGCTCAACAATGGCGCTGGTGGGTCGGTATCACTGTGCTGGGGGTTGCGGTATCAATAATTGTCGCGCTTTCTATGCCTAAGCAGTATGAAGTAAATGCACAATTGGTGTTGCCAGAACAAGTTCAAGCAATGATTTTAACAAACAAAGGATATGTAAAGCAGGACCGTAAAGGGTTGTTTCAGCAGTATTATCAGACCTTGGTGTCTTTTGACAATTTTAGCCGCTATGTAGAACAGGGTGACTGGCTTTCAAAGATATAACTTGACGAGCTTGGGCAAGGCCGAGACCAAGAGCTTCGCACAGAGTTGAAACAAGCGTTGCAAATAGAGGTGGTTAAGCCTAAGCCAATAAAAGGCAAAGAGCCTGCTGCTCCTGAAGTTGTTACACTCACCTTGCTAGGCAAGGATGAGACGGTAACCGCTGACTTTATCAATGGTTATATTGATTACTCGGGAAAGGCGTTGATAGCGTTGATAGCGGAAGTAGGTAGGCAACAAAAAGACTTGGAAGTAGAAAAAATTAACATAGATATGCGTTTGCTAAGACAAGACTTCCAAAAGAAATTAATGGCAAGGCTAAAGGTTCTAAATGAGGCGCTAATACTAGCTGAGAAAGTGGGGATAAAAAAGCCCAATGACATGAAGAGAGAAACAAACCAAGCAACGAAAGGAATCGTTATTAACGCTGCAAATAGTAGTTCAGATTTGTTTTTGAAGGGCAGTGAGTACTTAAAACAAACGATTAATACGCTTCAAAGCCGTGAGTCACAAGACCCATATATTAAGGAACTGTTCCCATTATTTGAGAGGTTAGGTAGATTGGATGCAATGAGCTTTGATTTTGAAGGCGTAAAACCCTATAAATTAGATAAAAAAGCCGTGGCAGATGGCGAAGCCGAAAAACCCAAGCGTGCCCTAATTGTTGCAGTGGGTGGTGTGTTAAGTTTATTTGTCGGTGTGTTTGTAGCGCTAATTGCTGGTGCGGTAAAGCGTAGAAAAGCCCTTGCGTAAAAGAAAGGTAGCAAATTGTGCGGTTTCTCGTACGAAACGATAATAAATCAGATGAGATTATCGGAAGAAGAAATCCACCTTGAAAGCAACATTATTTAAACTGTCCCCGCAGGCCAAACTGTATTTATTTGGTAGCCGTATAGATGATAACCGTCAAGGAGGCGATAGACCTAATGGTAGTATCTGACAAAAAAAGGACATAAGCCGATTAAGAATTGAATTTTTCAAAAAGTTTGGCGAGCAAAAGCTAGATATACTGCTAGATGATGGGCTCTTTACCCCTGTGTTTCATCGCTTAATGATGAAAAGGCACAGCAATTATGATGAAAGAAAAATTAGCACAAGACCTATAGCTATTAGAAAAGCTAGAGATTATTGAGCAGTCAGGCGGGTGAATGAACTACAAAGGAGTAAGGAATAAGTTGACGTATGAGTATCCAACAAATCAGCAAGAAGTGATAGCGGGTATTAAATTAGCAATAGTTTACTTTGAAAAGATCCACGCTCTATTGACTTAGAAGGGAGGTAGCTAGAGTGAATCAAGCTGGCTGGCCGAAGGCTCTCCTTTGCAATGCGCATAATGAATCAACAATTTAAAGAGGGTTGAATTATGCAAGTGTTTTACGACGTTAACGCACCCAAAAAAGCAACAAATCTAAGCTTAAATAGCGATTTGCTGAAAAAAAACAAGAGCGCTTAACATTAATTTATCTACAACATTAGAACAAGCGTTAAAGGATAAATTAAAAAGTATCGAGTCTGAAAAATGGGTAAAAGAGAATAAAAAGGCCATAAAAGCTTACAATAATTTTATTGATGCAAATGGTTGCTTTAGCGATGAGTATAGAAAGTTTTAATGACGCAAGAGGCTTACCCGTATATTGTTGATATTCAAAACTCACTTATCAGCGATATAACAACAAAAATAGTCATTCCGCTGGGAAAGCTAAGTCACTTTAGGCATGAAAATATGAGCAAACTTACACCAATCGTTGAGTATAAAAATGAACAGTTTGTTTTGCTTGCACCTCAAATAGCGTCAATTCCCTAGACATCACTTCAAAACCCAATTGGATCCATTGAATCGATGAGAGATGAAATTATTACAGCAATCGACTTTGCTATTACGGGCATATAACGCTCAAACCTAAAATACACCGTCATTACGAAGAGTGACGCAGACATTTCACAAAAGCCCCCCTTTTTTTTTCTATTTAAGCCTGCTTAACGTATACTGCACACAATATAGAAATAGATGCGCATTATTGATAAGTAAAAGATGGTGTTTGGTAGTTAATAACGGAAATCAAGCTGGCTGACCCCCCCCCCCTTGATATTCTTGATCTTTGATCTGGACCTCTTGATCTGTTTTTTAAGACAGTATCTGAGGTTCCCTCCTTGATCTGATCAAAAAAACATAATTACATTTAAAGAAGTAACAGTGATACTCGATAAAATTAACATACAAAACATTGTCACTCTAGCCAAAAAAGCTGGCGAAGCTGTTATTACCGTGAATGCAAAAGACTTTGATGTTGAGTATAAAGTCGATGAATCTCCTCTTACAGAAGCCGATAAAGCCGCTCATCACATTATTGAAAAGGCTTGCTCGGCTCTAGACCAACAAAATGGCTATTCTCTTTGAAGAAGGTAAAGATATTCCCTATGAGGTCAGAAAGAACTGGGAATACTTTTGGTTGGTTGACCCAGACGATCGCACCAGGAGTTTGTAAGAAAATGGGTGGTTTACGGTGAATATTGCACTCACTCATAAAGACATACCTGTATTAGGAGTGGTCTACGCCTCTGCTTTGCATACGACCTATTGGGTAAAGAAAGGTTACGGCGCGTTTAAAGATGGACAAAAATTACCATTAAAAACAGGGAAAGAACGTAAAACCTGTAAAATAGTGTCCAGTCGTTCTCATATGCCAGACGAAACCAAAGTGTTTATTGATGAAATTAAAACCAATAAAGCAAAAGAATTAGTTTCGATTGCCTGCTTATTAAAAATCTGTTTAGTCGCTGAGGGCGAAGCTGACATATATCCAAGACTAGGGCCTACGATGGAATTGGACACTGGGGCGGCGGCACATGGCATTGTAAAAGAGGTGGGAGTGCAGTTACAAAAGTATGAGAATTGTAATTTTTCTAAGCACTTGTATAACAAAGAAAATCTGTTAAATCAGTATTTTATTGTAAAAGAAAAGATGGATTGAAAGTTAAGTGGATTTTAAAAGCTTGTTTAAACAGGGAGTCGGTACATTAGTCCTTAGGGTAATTGGGGCTGGTTTAACTTTTATTTCAGTTTTATTTTTTGCAAGAGTCTTAGGGGTTGCTGATTTTGGTTTGTTTTCACTAGGGCTAGTTATTATTACAGTAATATCTGTTTTCACCAGATTAGGTCTTGATAATGTTGTTTTGAAACAAGTATCTTCGCATGCAATAGGTGAAAAAAAAATTGCAAATGGTTATATATATACTGTTTCTAAAATTGTTGTCATTATTGGTTTAGTAGTAAGTGTTTTGTTATGGTTTTTTGCAGAACCAATTTCAAGCCAAATTTTTAATAAATCTGATTTAACGAATGTATTGAAGTACTTTTCATTAGTTATAATTCCAATGTCACTTGTTGTTATATGGAGTGAAGTACATATAGCCATAGGAAAACCTCAGTTTTCTGCTTTTATCCAAGCAGTAGTCCCGCCTAGTTTAACGCTTATAATTGTTTTGTATTTATGGTCTGTTGAAACTGTTTCACTATCACAATTAATTATAAGTGTTGCAATTGGTTTTTTAATTAGTCTATTTATATATTTGTTCAGCTTAAGGTTAAATTTGACCTCTGATAAATCAACTATTTCCTATAGATCGACTATCAAGCAAGGCTTGCCCATGTTGATGATTAGCTCAGGAGCGTTAGTGATGGCATGGTCGGATATTATTATATTGGGGATTTATGCAAGTTCAGAAGATGTAGGTGTTTATGCTGCAGCTTCACGAACGGTTATGGTAACGGCCCTGATATTAATTGCGGTCAATGCTGTTACAGCTCCGAAATATGCACGGTTCTATAAAGACGGGGATTACACCTCTATCGCTAAGCTTGCACAAGCTTCATCAATTGTTTTGTTGTTGCTTGTTTTGATTCCAACGCTAATTTTAGTTTTTTTTTCAGAATGGATTATGAGTTGGTTTGGGCATGATTATACAGTAGGGGCGACTGTTTTAATTATTTTAGCGTTTGGTCAGTTTGTTAATGTTGCTTGTGGTTCTGTTGGATATTTATTAACAATGACTGGTAGAGAGAAAAAGCTAAGAAATATTTTTGTTGCTGCTGCAACACTAAACATTGCTCTAAGCGTCCTGTCGGTTAAATATTTTGGTGTTATAGGTGTGGCATATTCAACGGCATTTTCAGTAATGTTTTGGAATGTTTGGGCTATGATCGAGGTTCGAAAGCATTTAGGGTTTTGGTCAATTAATTTCAATTTTAGATCTTATTAAGGATTACAAAATAAGGAGTCAGCATGAAAGGTATTGTTTTCCTAGTTGGGTGATGAGCTTTTTTGGAGCTGACTTTGTTAAAGGGGATGTGTTGCTATGTGTTTTAACGGCAGGTCAATGTATTAATGTGGCCTTAGGGTCTGTTGGTTATTTGTTAATTATGACCGGTAATGAAAAAAAGGTGAAAGATATTCTTTTAATAATAGGCTTACTTAATATAGTTATAAGTATTATAGCGGCAAAGTATTTTGGGGCTATTGGTGTTGCATTTGCTACAAGTGCATCCATGGTAGCTTGGAATTTTTTGTGTGCTATTGAAATTAGAAAGATCCTTGGGTTTTGGATGTTTAACCCTAAGTTTCTACTTATGAAAAGGTAATTAAAATGATTAAAGTATTTAGTGAGGAGGTGTTTTACCTAATAATTTCACTGCTTCCTCGTATTCCAGATTTCAATAAACTAAGAAGTGCGTTATTGAGAATGGCCGGTGTGAATATTGGGAAAAAAGTAGTAATTTGGAGCGGTTTCGATCTAAGGCCATACGGTGGGCTTGATAGGTTGTATATTGGGGGGCAGACGTTTGTTAATGTTAACTGTAGAATTGGCTTAGGTGCTAAAGGAAGACTGGTGATAGGGAAAAGGGTAGCAGTTGGGCCTAATGTGTCTTTTGAGACGGTTAATCATATGCAAGGGTATAATAAAAAATGGGCGTCGGTATCAAAATCAATTTATATAGGTAATGACGCTTGGATAGGTTCTGGCGCAATTGCTCTTTCAGGTGTAACGGCGATGATAATAGAAGGGTGTAATTAATGAAAGAATTACTTTTTCATATTGGCTACCCGAAAACGGCCACCTCGACTCTACAAAATCATTTATTTACAACTTTGGATGAAAAAAAGCAAATAAATTACTTAGGTAGAAGTAATAGAGGGCTTAGCAAGTTTAAGGCTGGAGAGGCAATGATTAATGAATTGGTTTTTGGTTTAAGCAATAGCAAGATAGATCAATGTACTCTTTCAGATGACGTATTAAATGTTATATCAAATGAAGATGTTGTTTTATCTTTTAAGAATATTATTGGGAACGATGTCTTGAGCGAGTCCGACCCAACAGAAGTTGCTGAGAAGTTGGGGGGGGTACTCTCACATCATGATTGTAATGTTAAAGTGCTAGTTACTCTCCGAGCCCAAGCCGACCTAGTGCATTCATTTTATGTTGAAGGGTATAAGTGGCATTTTAGACATGTTAAATCGTTAGATACCTTCGAGAAATATATAGCACAAGGATTGGAAAGTAAGAGTAATGGAGTTTTTTTAATGTTTTATTATTATGAAGTCATTAAATCTTATGTAAATGTGTTTGGTAAGGATAATGTTGAAATTCTTTTTTATGAGGATATTAGGTTGGAAGTGGATACTTATTCTAAAAAATTAGCTGAGTTGCTTTCTGTAGAAGCCGGTTTGGTAAAAAATGTTCTATTAAATAAAAATGATAATGTAAAATCAAAGGTGGATAAAGGTAGTTATACCAACGCACTATCGTTAGACCAGATATTAGTTGATGTGTTTAGAATCATCTTACCTAAGAAATTCTTTATCGGACTTAAGGGCAATAAGGTTGTGTCCTCGATGGTGGGCCAATTAGGCAAGTATTTAAAAAAATATATGGTGGGGCGAGCACACTTAATACCTAATTTAGATGTTGTGCAGCGTGAAATAATATTAAATGAATTTTCCTCCTCCAACACTAGGTTGATTGAGGAGTTTAATTTGGATAGAGGGAAAATGAAAAAATATGGTTATATCGGGTAGCGTGTTATGTTTTGTCTATATATTTGTTAAATAGACAGCACAACTAATGGTTGAAAATATATCTAGACCTCTGAGTACAATTACTGCCACGCTGGTTTTTGTAATGACATTAATTATATGGCCGTATGCCTTTGGTGGTGATCAAGTTCATTATAGGATGGTGTACGAAAAGTTAGGGTCGTTAGATTTGATTGAAGGCTATTCTTTTTACAATCAAGCTTTAAGTGCGTATGAGTTAGGCCATTTTATTTTATCTTGGTTGTTTGCCAGAGTATTAGAGCAAAATATTTTTATAGCGTGTGCTAATTTATTTTTGGGGTACTTTGCTATGCAACTGTTTAAAAAATGGGGCGTATCACTTTTTATTGCTGCACCTATTGTCTTAACAAACTTTTATTTTTTAGTTCTGTACTTTTCAGCTGAACGTTTAAAGTTTGGGGTTCTTTTCTTTTTGATCTCAATGCTTTGCTTTGATCGTTTAAGGTGTTTTTATAGTGCTATATTTTTTGCCATCATTTCTCATTTTCAGATGCTAATTATTTATTCAGGTCAGTTGTTTTGCTATTTGGCCCAAAAGCTAGCGTATTTCTTTCAAACACTCTTGCTCTCTAAAAGGCTTTTATTACTAATGGTTTTTTTTTTCTTATTGGGGTTTTTAACATTAGACGCCTTGTTGATTAAGTTCGATGCCTATTTGGAGTTTAGAGGTGTCTCAAATTTATTTCGTATAACTATCTTTCTAGCGCTAGCTTTATTTTATTCGAAAAAAAGAACAGAGACGGTTTTAGTTTTTATCCCGCTAATTGTCGCAGTTATCTTGGTTGGAGGTGAGCGAGTTAATATGTTCGGTTATTTTGCGTTTTTGTATTATGCGTTGCCAGTTAACCGAGGGGTTAATGTAGGCGTTTTAGTAACATCTACTTACTATACTTATTGGTCAGTCTTTTTTTTAAAAAACATCATTGAGTACGGGGATGGCTTTTATGTTGGCTAAATTTAGGGTGCTTGTTTTCGTGCACTATTATTTGCCTGGTTATAAGGCTGGTGGGCCATTGAGAACCATTGCCAATATGGCGGACCATTTGGCCGAGGAGGTTGAGTTTTTAATTGTAACTAGTGATCGTGATTTGGGGGATTCGGGGCCTTATGTCAATGTGAACCTAAATACTTGGGTTTCAGTTGGGGAAGCTCAAGTGTTTTATTGCACACCAGAAAGGCAAACAATAGCAAGTTTTACAAAATTGATTAATGAGACACCTCATGATCTGTTGTATTTAAATAGTTTTTTTGATTCAGTTTTTACTGTAAGGCCATTATATGCTCGAACGTTAGGTCGTTTCCAGAAAAAGCCAACGTTACTAGCTCCTCGCGGGGAATTTTCTAAAGGAGCTTTGAAGTTAAAGAGAATTAAAAAGAATATATATATTTGGGGGGCTAAGATTTTTGGTTTATGCAATAAGATTTTATGGCATGCGTCTAGTGAGTATGAGGCTGAGGACATTAAGCGATTTTTCTCTATACCAGATGACAAAGTTTTTATTGCTTTAGATTTGCCAGCGAAAGTGGCTGAAGTGAGATATGAAAAGATTAAATGGGAAAAAGAGAGCGCATTAAAGCTTATTTTTTTATCTCGTATCTCTGCAAAAAAAAATTTAGATTTTGCTTTAAGGTTACTTAGTAAGGTTGCTTGTGAAGTGATTTTTCATATATATGGCCCTAAAGAGGACTTAGGCTATTGGGCGAATTGTGAGGCGTTGATTGAAGCCCTCCCAGAAAACGTTAATGTTAAGTACTGTGGGATCGTAATTCCAGATGATGTGGGGCAAACATTTGCTGCTTATGATTTGTTTTTATTTCCTACTCTTGGGGAAAATTATGGCCATGTAATAGCGGAGGCTATAAGCGTTGGGACGCCTGTTTTGTTGAGTGATCAGACTCCTTGGCGGAATTTAAAGCCAGATGGCTTAGGTTGGGATTTACCACTTGAGCATGAGCAAGAATTTGTAAATATTATTGAAGAATGCGCATCGCAAAGCCAAGAGCAAAAAAATAAAACTCGAGCGCATATACAATGTCAAGCAAGGAAGCGGTTGGTTGACGCTGATGTAATTAAGGCTAATAGACAGCTATTTCATCGAGCAGTTAATCAATGAGAATATTGTTGGTGACACAATACTTTTGGCCAGAGTCTTTTATTATCAATGATATGGTTAGAACCTTAGTCTCACAGGGCCATACAGTTAAGGTATTAACTGGTAAACCGAACTACCCTGGTGGTGAAGTGTTTGATGGTTACACAGAAGCAGGTAGTCAAGATGAGTTGTTTGATGGTAAAACCTCTGTATTTCGTGTGCCCTTGCGGCCCAGAAAAGCAGGTGGGGCTAAAAATTTATTTTTTAATTATTGGTCTTTCATTTGGAATGGGTTAATGCTTTTTCCAAGGGAAGTAAAAAATGAGCACTATGATGTGATTATAGTATTTGCGCCCTCGCCATTACTCTCAGCAATTCCTGCGGTTTTCTTAAGGTGGAAATTAAAAATACATTTGGCTATTTGGGTGCAAGACTTATGGCCTGAAAGTCTAAGTGCAACTGGGTTTATAAAAAATAGGTTTTTATTAGCGTTGGTTAGGCTGTTGGTATGTGGCATTTACTCTAAGGCGGATACGCTACTTGTTCAATCTAAAGGTTTTATTCGGCCGGTTTCTCGGTATGCAGATGCCGAGAAGATAGTTTATTACCCTAATTCTTATAAAGAAGAAAGCTTTAGTTTAGGTCAGGAGCATGCCCAGTTAAAAGATAAAACTTTGCCTGAAAGTTTGGCTAATTTATTAGACCAGTTTTTTTGTGTAACCTTCACAGGAAACTTAGGTACGGCGCAGTCACTAGGAACAATCATAGATGTGGCTGCTAAATTAAAATATTTACCTAACTTACGTATTGTCTTAGTCGGAAGTGGCTCTTTGTCTGACTGGTTGTTGGAGCAAAAAGTAAATAGAAAACTAGATAATCTGGTCTTAGCAGGGAGGTTTCCACCTGAAATGATGCCGGAAATTTTTATGCGGTCAAAGGTTTTGCTTGTAACGCTCATAAAAGAAGAAATTTTTAGTTATACCGTTCCAAGTAAAATTCAAGCATATTTGTCATCGGGGCGACCTATAATTGCTGCCTTGGATGGTGAAGGCGCTAGAGTGGTTGAAACAGCGAAGGCAGGGTTGACTTGCGGCGCAGAAGATGTTTTTGGTTTGGCTGCTTGTATTGAGCAGATGGTTGAAATGCCAGCAGTTGAGCGAGAAAATTTCGGTTTGGCAGGTCGAAAGTATTTTCAGGAGCATTTCGAAATGAACAGCCAGTGTGAAAATCTAGTGAGGATTCTTGAGCAAAGAATCAGTAAGGAAAAGGTGATTTAAGTGAAGGTGTTAGTGTTAGGTGTGACAGGGATGTTAGGAAGCGCCGTCTTTAAACAGATGTTTAATGACTCAGGGTATCAAGTATGGGGTACATTACGTAGTGTAAGTGGTTTGAAGTATTTTTCAGAACGGGCTCAGGAATACTTGCTGAGCAATATTGATGTTTTGGAGCAAGACTCATTAGTTGCTGTTTTGTGTAAAGTTCGTCCTGATGTTGTGATTAATTGTGTGGGTTTAATTAAACAGCTTTCTGATGTAGATGACCCTCTTTTTGCATTGCCGATCAATACAATGTTGCCTCATAGGTTATCAAAGCTGTGTTCATTGGCAAATGCACGGTTAATACATATTAGTACTGATTGTGTTTTTAATGGCCGAAAAGGGATGTACTTAGAGAAGGATGTTTCAGATGCCGAAGATTTATATGGTAAGTCAAAATATATAGGTGAGCTGCATGACTTGCCGCATACGGTGACGTTACGGACATCAATTATTGGTCATGAGCTCAATAGTAATGCTTCATTGGTAAACTGGTTTTTGACACAAACCGGTAGTGTAAAAGGGTATAAACGAGCAATCTTTTCAGGACTGACAACCGTTGAGTTGGCCAATGTAATTAAGGAACTTGTGATTCCAAATAAGAACCTTCAAGGTTTGTACCATGTCTCTGTTGAACCGATAGATAAGTACACGTTGCTGAATTTGATTGCTGACGTTTATGGCAAGAAGATTGAAATACAAGCGGATGAACAGGTACAAATTGATCGTTCCTTAGATTCAAGTAAATTTAGACGAGAAACGGGTTATAAGCCACCAAGCTGGCCACAATTAATTGAAAAAATGCATAAAGTAAACCAAGGGATAGAATAAATCATGTTTGATAATAAAGTTTTAATGATCACTGGAGGAACAGGTTCCTTTGGTCATACCGTGTTAAAGCGCTTTCTCAATACGAATGTAAGGGAGATACGCATTTTCAGTCGTGATGAAAAGAAACAGGAAGACATGCGTATTGAGATGGCTAACGATAAAGTTAAATTTCTCATAGGTGATGTTCGTGATTTTGACAGTATTTCTCAGGCGATGGTGGGCGTAGATTATGTTTTTCATGCGGCGGCATTGAAACAAGTCCCTTCTTGTGAGTTTTATCCTATGGAAGCAGTGAAAACTAATGTTCTTGGTACTGAGAATGTTTTGCATGCTGCTATCGCAAATAGTGTTCAGCGTGTGGTTGTTTTGAGTACAGATAAGGCCGTCTATCCAATTAATGCAATGGGGATTTCAAAAGCAATGGCTGAGAAAGTTGTTGTAGCAAAATCTCGCTCGATTCCCGAAAGTGGGCCTGTTGTTTGTTGTACGCGTTACGGCAATGTCATGGCATCTCGTGGTTCGGTCATTCCATTATTTATTAATCAAATGAAGGCGAATGAGTCGCTGACAGTGACCGATCCTAATATGACTCGATTTTTAATGTCTTTAGAAGATTCTGTGGACTTGGTTTTATATGCATTTGAACATGCACAACAGGGTGATATTTTTGTGCAAAAAGCGCCTGCATCAACACTGACGGACTTAGCTCAGGCTTTGAAAGAGTTATTTGACAGCAATAGCTCACTAAAAGTGATTGGTACTCGACACGGGGAAAAGCTATATGAATCTTTGATTTCACGTGAAGAAATGGCAAAAGCAGAAGACATGGAGCGCTATTACCGGATCCCTGCTGATAATCGGGATCTAAATTACAAAAAATACTTTGTCGAAGGTGAGACGCATATTTCTCAGGTAGAGGACTATACCTCACATAATACGGAACGACTGAGTGTTGAAAAAGTTAAATCTTTATTACTGAATTTGGATTACATCCAGGAGACATTGAGTGCTTAAAGTGATGACATTGGTCGGAACGCGCCCAGAACTGATTAAGATGAGTCGGGTGATTGCTGAGTTGGATAAACAGGTCCATCATGTATTAGTTCATTCAGGGCAGAATTATGACTATGAATTGAATCAGGTTTTTTTTGATGATTTGGAGATTCGTAAACCTGATCATTTTTTGAATGTGGCTGGTGAGACAGCTGCAAAAACCATCGCTGACATTATTGCCAAGGCCGATGATATTTTTGAGTTAGAAAAACCGGATGCGTTATTGTTGTATGGCGACACTAATACCTGTTTAGCGGTAATGGCAGCTAAACGCCGGAAGATCCCCATTTTTCATATGGAGGCTGGGAATCGGTGTTTTGATGAGAGGGTACCTGAGGAACTAAACCGTAAGGTACTGGACCATTTAAGTGATATTAATATGGTGTTAACTGAGCACGCACGTGATTATTTGGTGGCTGAAGGTATTCGTCCAGAAACCATTATCAAAACAGGCTCACACATGGAGGAAGTGTTGAATCACTATATGCCTCGGATTCAAGCATCTGATATTTTAGAGAAAGAAGGGATTGAGCAAGATAAGTTTTTTATTGTAAGTGCGCATAGGGAAGAAAATGTTGATACACAAGAAAATTTGATAGATTTATTAGCAACATTGAACGTGCTTGCAGAGAGTTATCAGTACCCGATCATTGTATCCACACATCCAAGAACTAAAAAACGACTGGAAGCGTTAGACGACCATGCTAAGCATTCTTTAATTCGATTTGTGAAACCTTTTGGTTTGCTGGATTATATAAAAATTCAAATGTCGGCCTATTGCATTCTTTCTGATAGCGGTACGATCACAGAAGAAGCGTCATTGCTAAATTTGCCAGCAGTGACGATTCGTAATGCACATGAGCGACCAGAAGGCATGGATGAGGGAACTCTGATTATGAGTGGCCTTAAAGCAGAAAGAGTGCTTGAGTCGGTTAAGGTAATTACTAGCCAACATCAGCGTGACACGCGAGTCATGAAAGTGGTGAGCGATTATCAAGGAGGATCAGTATCTAAGCAAGTGACACGAGTAGTGCTTAGCTACACTGATTATATCAATCGAACGGTTTGGTCCAAGTCATAAAAGGTAGCGTTAAGTGATATTGGTTACTGGGGCTACTGGCTTTGTTGGTAGTAGTATTGTTGAGCAACTTTGGACATCTGGACATGATGTACGTGCATGTTCGCGGCAACGAAGTGATAGCTTCCCTAGTGCTGTAGAATTTATAGCAACCGGTGATCTGTCGGAAAATACGGAGTGGCGTCAAGCATTACAAGATGTTGGTGTAGTGATTCACACCGCTGCTCGTGCTCATATTATGAATGATGTGGTTGCCGACCCTTTGGCTGAGTTTAGGAAGGTGAATACGGCCGGAACATTAAATTTAGCAAGGCAGGCAGCTGAGGCAGGTGTTAGGCGGTTTGTTTTTATCAGTTCAATAAAAGTGAATGGGGAGTTAACGGAAAGTGTTCCTTTTTCTTCTGAAGATTCGTTTGTTCCGACTGATCCTTATGGCTTATCTAAATATGAGGCTGAACAAGGTTTATTGGCTTTAGCAAAAGAGACGGGTATGGAGGTCGTTATTATTCGCCCAACACTGGTGTATGGTTCGGGTGTTAAAGGCAATTTTGCTAGCCTGCTAAAATGGATGAAAAGAGGTGTTCCGCTGCCTCTTGGTGCGATTCACAATCAACGTTCATTGGTGGCACTAGATAATTTGGTTGATTTTATTATTCATTGCATTGATCACCCAAAAGCATCCAATGAGATTTTTTTGATTTCAGATGGTGAGGATGTGTCGACAACAGAATTACTACAGAAAGTAGCAAAGGCTTTTGATAAAAGGGCTTTGTTGTTACCTATTCCGGTTAGTTGGATGACGCTTGCCGCAAAATTGCTGGGTAAGGCTGATGTGGCGAATCGCTTGTTTGGTTCTTTGCAGGTGGATAGTTCTAAAGCATACGAATTACTTGGCTGGAAGCCGGTTATCACAATGGATGAACAGTTGAAGAAAATAGCGGATGTGTATTTAAATGAAAAGACTGTTTGACCTGTTTTTGGCTATTAATGCCGCTGTTGTTCTTTTGGTACCTATTTGTATTGTGGCTATTCTGGTTAGAGTAACGTCGAAAGGCCCAGCGTTATATTGGTCTGATCGAGTAGGTATTAACAATACTATTTTCAAAATGCCTAAATTCCGTAGCATGAAAACAGATACGCCCGCCGTTGCCACTCATTTATTAAAAGACCCGAAAAGTGTACTGACGCCCATTGGCGATTTTTTGCGTAAAACAAGTTTAGATGAGCTGCCGCAACTATGGTGTATTTTAAAGGGTGATATGAGTTTTGTTGGCCCCCGGCCTGCGTTGTTTAACCAAGATGATTTAATTGCTTTGCGTACGGAAAAAGGAGTGCATGAGTTAATGCCGGGCTTAACGGGGTGGGCGCAAGTAAATGGCCGTGATGAGTTGCCGATACCACAAAAAGTAGAGTTGGATGTTGAGTACATGCATCGACGCTCTTTTTTATTCGATATTTATATCCTTTGGCTAACGTTGCTCAAAGTGCTTAAAAGAGATGGTGTTTCTCATTAGTTTAATGGGCACGTGATTCTGGATTGAATTGATGTGTTGTTTTGATGAGTTTAGTCAGGAAAAAAGCGAGTAGTCTTTTTTCTTTGCTAGACTTAGCGATTAATGATAGTTTTAAGGAGCAAGTACGTTGAAAGTAAGGAAAGCAGTTATCCCAGTTGCGGGTTTAGGTACGCGTGTTTTACCCGCCAGCAAGGCGATTCCAAAAGAAATGATGCCAGTAGTTGATAAGCCGGTAATTCAGTATGTGGTTGAAGAGGCTGTTGCGGCCGGTATTAAGGAAATTATTTTGGTGACGCGCACGGGTAAATCGGCGATTGAGGACCATTTTGATACGCATTATGAACTAGAGGCTGAATTAGCACGTAAAAACAAAACAGCCTTATTGGCAGCCATTCAACACATTGTGCCTCCCGATGTTTCTATTGTGTCTGTTCGGCAAGCCGAAGCAAAAGGCTTGGGGCATGCGGTGCATTGCGCGGCAAGTGCGGTTGGTGGTGAGCCGTTTGTGGTTATTTTGCCCGATGTGTTGGTGAGCAATGGGCTGGATAAAACGAACGATTTAGCACGAATGATCGGAGAGTTTGAGGATAAAAATGCGGCTCAAATTATGGTGGGTGAGGTGCCAGACGATAAAGTTCAGCTATACGGCATTGCTGATTGTGGAGGCATTGTGCCGGCGTTAGGGCAATCGGCCGCCATTAAAGGCTTGGTCGAGAAGCCAAAGCAAGATGAATCGCCTTCAAATTTAGCCGTTATTGGTCGTTATGTGCTGCCAGGGAAGATTATGAGTTTGCTAGCTGACGGTAAGCCCGGTGCGGGTGGCGAAATACAACTCACGGATGCTATTGATACTCTATTAGAATTGGAGCCAGTGGAGGCCTATAAAATGATGGGCGATACGTATGATTGTGGGGAAAAACTGGGTTATTTAAAGGCTAATCTTGCGTATGGTTTACAGCATAGTGACACGGCCAACGGTTTGAGACAGTTTATCAACGCGTTAGCTAATGAGCATGAATAGTGGTGAGGTAAAAGCATGGGTTGATCTTCAATCGCACGCTGAGGAAATAAAGGGGTTGCACCTATCTGAGTTATTTCGTCTAGAGGCTGATAGGTTTGATGAGTTTAGTTTTTCTACCGAGAGTTTTTTATTAGATCTTTCAAAGCAGCGTATTACCAAAGACACCTTGGGTAAATTAATGGCCTTAGCTGAGCAGCAAGCGCTGGGCGAATGGATTGAGAAATTATTTACTGGAGAGCAAGTCAATGTATCGGAGGGGCGTTCTGCGTTGCATACTGCGTTACGGCTTCCCAAAGAGGAAACCCTTAGGGTTAACGACCGGGTTATTACGGAAGATATCCATGCTTCCTTAGAAAAAATGGCGTTATTGGTTAGGCAGATCCAGCAGGCTCAGTGGCGAGGTTTCGATGGTCGACCTATTCGGTCAATTGTAAATATTGGGGTTGGAGGTTCAAACCTTGGGCCGTTAATGGCTTGTGATGCATTAGAGCAATATACGCCTGCTGAAAGCAAGCAACTTGATATCCATTTTGTATCATCAATGGATGGGAGTGAACTAGAAAAGCTACTGCCTTTATTAGAGCCCGCGACAACATTATTTATTGTGGCCTCTAAAACATTTAGCACAATTGACACCTTGGCAAATGCTAATACGGCTAGGGAATGGTTGTTAAAAGCAAGTGGGAAATCTGTTGATTTAATTAATCAACATCACTTTATTGCAGCAACTGGGAATATCCGTGCGGCACAATCATGGGGAGTTCCCGAGAAAAACCAATTATTATTTTGGGATTGGGTTGGTGGGCGATATTCTTTGTGGTCAGTAATAGGGTTGCCTATTGCGCTTAAAGTTGGTATGGAAAATTTTCGTGCGATTCTTAAAGGTGCTCATGCAATGGACAGGCACTTTAGAGAGACGAGCTTTGATAAAAATTTGCCCGTTTTATTAGGCTTGGTTGGCGTTTGGAATATTAACTTTTTGAATATTCATGCACACACAATTTTGCCTTATGATGGACGTCTTTCACATTTACCATCCTATTTACAACAATTGGAAATGGAAAGTAACGGGAAAAGTGTCAATACCAAGGGAGAGCGGCTTAATTACCGCACCTGCCCAGTGTTATGGGGTGAAGTCGGCTCGAATGCACAACACGCGTTTTATCAGCTTTTACATCAAGGTACCGAATTGGTGATGTGCGACTTTATTACCACAGCGGTACGCTATGAAGGCGAAGGTGAAGAGCTTCAGCTGCAACATCAGTTATCGCTTGCTAATTGCTTGGCGCAATCTAGGCTTCTGGCTTTGGGCGCCGAATCGGAAAATGATTTAGGTTATCAGCATTACGACGGTAACCAGCCGAGTACTACGATTATGTTGGATGAATTAACGCCGGAAACATTTGGTGGGCTGATCGCCTTATACGAGCATAAAGTGTTTGTGCAGTCGGTGATTTGGGAAATAAACCCGTTTGATCAGTGGGGCGTGGAAAAAGGCAAAAAGCTAGCTTCATCATTATTACCAGAGTTTCAGTCACAGGTGAGTGGGGATCTAGATTCATCTACTAGGGGATTGATTCAGCGTGTTCAACGTCAACAGGCTCAGTATGAAAGTTAATGTGTATGGTGTGGGGCTTTCTGCCTGGGTTGCGGCGACATGCCTAGCTAAAGTAGGAAATGATGTAGCTATTTGCGGTGTGTCGCAAGGTGAATTAGGAAAGATTCCGACGGTTCGTGATGAGCCGAATTTATTGCAACAGTTAGAAGCGCAGATTAGTAGTGGCCGACTTAGTCGGCGTAACGAGGGAATGCAGCCAGAGGCGAGTATTCATTGGCTTGCATTTCAGCCGGATCAGCAGTACAAAGCTGAGCAAGTGATGGAGCGGCTTTCTCAATCAGCTCAAAATGATATGTTGATTGTTAATCAGTGCAACTTTGCGGTGGGAGCGACACGTGACCTGCAAACTCGATTAAAAGGGAAGGGCTATGTGGTGTATATCCCCGATAATTTACAAGAAGGTTCGGCGATCCAGGGTTTTAGTCAACCTAACGGGATCGTTTTGGGGCTAGATCATGATAAGGCATTAGTTAAGGCTCGAGCTTTATTAAGGCCGTTTAGTGAGGGCTTGAATACACTGCAGTTAATGACAACTCGTGAAGCTGAATTTACCAAATTTGCTATTACAGGCATGCTCGCTATTCGTTTAGGTTATGTTAATGAATTGGCTAATCTGGCAGATCAGTTAGGTGTGGATATTAGCGTTGTTCAAGAAGGAATGAGGGCTGATACAAGGATCGGTGAGCATTACTTGTCGCCGGGCTGTGGTTTTGGAGGGCAGAACTTCCATGCTTATGTTTCTAAGTTTTCTGGCATTTTTCAACAGCAGAAGCAGCAATCACTCTTAAAAGCAGTTGTTGACGAAAATGAGGTGCAAAAAGAATTGCTGTTCAGGAAATTATGGCAGCACTATAACGGTGCTTTGGACGGTAAGGTGGTTGCGATCTGGGGGTGTTCATTTAAGCCAGGAACAGCCAGCATTGATAATGCGCCCAGCTTAAAAATAATTAATGCACTGGTTGCGCAAGGGGTTCAGGTTAATATCCATGACCCAGAAGCAATACCAAATATAAAAAGTTATTATGCAGGTGAAAAATTGATCCGTTCTTGTAAAACACCGATGGATGCAGCAGCTGGTGCTGATGCGTTATTACTCGTTACTGAGTGGCCGCTTTATTGGTCACCTGATTATGAGCAACTTGCTAAATGCATGAACGATCATCTGATCATTGATGGGAGGAATGTTTTTGATAAGGAGGTCGTTAAGCAACATGGGTTTAGTTATTTGGGTGTGGGTAGAGGGGCGAATTGAGGATGAGTGTTTTTTCACTTCCAGACTGGTTTATTAGCCGAAGCAGGCGGATAAAACGTGCGGTTACGCTGCTATTTGATTTTATTGTTATAACGTTAGCTTTATGGGTGGCCTTTTCACTTCGGCTAGGTGAGTTTTATTGGCCCGAAGGCAGTGTAATTTGGTTGTTTGCTGTTGCGCCTTTTATAGCAACGCCCATTTTTATTAAGTTGGGCTTGTATCGTGCGATTATTCGATATATTGGCTTTCACTCTTTATGGGTTGTGGTTAAGGCGGTCTCTCTTTATAGCTTGCTTATTGCTTTTTTTGTTGTGTTGGCGAACATTGAAGTTGTGCCGCGTTCAGTCCACATTATTAATTGGTTGGTGGCTCTCCTTATGGTTGGTGGAAGTCGAATGGTGGTGCGTTGGTGGCTGGCAGGGTTGGCTCCTGCGAATGTAAACGCAGCTCGTAATGTGGTCATTTATGGTGCGGGTTCGTCAGGTATGCAAGTGCTGGGACAACTAAATGTAAAAAGTAGTATGAAAGTGGTGGCCTTTATTGATGACGAGCCATCACTTCATCGGCGGCAAATGGGTGATGTTCGTGTGCACCCGTTCTCACATTTGAGCCGCCTTATTGAACGCCATGGAGTGAAGGATGTGTTATTGGCGATGCCATCAGTGTCGCGATCTCGCCGTAACCAAATTATTGCTTTGTTGGAGTCTTATCCGGTAACAGTGAAAACGTTACCAACATTAGCTGAAATTGCTGAGGGTGAAGTAACGGTTGATGATATAAGGGACGTTGAAATTGAAGATTTATTAGGCCGTGATCAGGTATTGCCTAATAAATCTTTGATGGCGAAAAACATACATAATAAAGTTGTGATGGTGACGGGGGCAGGTGGCTCAATCGGAGCTGAACTGTGTCGTCAAATCTTGCAGCAAAAGCCAAAAGAGATTGTTTTATTTGATCATAGTGAGTTTGCCCTTTATATGATAGAGCATGATTTAAAAAATCAGCCGATCAGCGAAGAAGTGGTCATTAAGCCTGTCTTGGGGTCGGTAACGGATTCAGATCGAGTTTTATTAGCTTGTCAGGCGGCGCACGTTGAAACGGTATATCATGCTGCAGCCTATAAGCATGTGCCATTAGTTGAGCAAAACCCAAGAGAAGCAATTAAAAACAATATTCTGGGGACCTTATATACAGCTGAGGCAGCATTAAACTCGAAGGTTAAGGACTTTATACTGATCTCAACAGATAAGGCTGTGCGGCCTACTAATACGATGGGGGCTTCAAAAAGAATGGCTGAATTGGTTTTGCAGGCATTAAGTAATAAGCATAGAGGCGTATCTGCAACACAATTTGCGATGGTGCGTTTTGGCAATGTGCTCGGCTCGTCAGGCTCCGTCATTCCTCTGTTTAAGAAGCAAATAAAAGAAGGTGGTCCAGTGACTGTGACGGACCCTAAAATTATTCGTTACTTTATGACAATCCCTGAGGCAGCCCAATTGGTTATACAAGCGGGTGCCATGGCAAAAGGTGGCGATGTGTTCGTTTTAGACATGGGCGATCCTGTTAAAATATTAGAATTGGCAAAGCGAATGATTCATTTAAGTGGACTAGAAGTTAAAGGAGATGATACGCCGCACGGAGACATCGAAATAAAGTTCACCGGGTTACGCCCGGGTGAAAAGCTGTATGAAGAGTTATTGATCGGTAATGATGTGAAAAATACAGACCATGAAAAAATCATGCGGGCTAATGAAAGTATGATTCCTTGGGAAGAGCTGAATGTTCTCATTAGGCGTTTGCAGCAAGCGATTAATGACAATGATGATGTTGAAATTAGAGCGGTATTATCAGAAGCAGTGGTTGGTTATAAACCACAATGTGCTATTGCGAATGTGCTGCATTAGACGTTTTTAGTTCGATTTTATAAAGTTTTGTAACTTAACATTGTGATTTAGATAAAAAATAGATAGAATACGCGGCTCTTTGATAGACCCGCATCTCGAGTGAGTGGAATTAAGAAATGAAAACATTTAGCGCAAAAACAGAAGAAGTAGAACACGATTGGTATGTTGTTGATGCCGAAGGTAAAGCGCTGGGGCGCTTGGCCACAGAAATAGCACGCCGTTTACGCGGTAAGCATAAGCCTGAATATACACCTCACGTTGATACGGGCGATTACATTGTTGTCATTAACGCTGAAAAAATTGGTGTGACAGGCAATAAAGAAAAAGACAAGATGTATTATCATCACACAGGTTACATTGGTAACTTAAAGTCTGTTTCTTTAGGTAAGCTTCGTGAAACACACCCAGAGCGTATCATCCAATCAGCTGTTAGAGGCATGTTGCCGAAAAACACATTGGGTCGAAATATGTTCAAGAAAATGAAAGTATTTGTTGGCGCTGAGCATACGCATCAAGCCCAACAACCTAAAACATTAGAACTATAACAAGAGTTTATTATCATGGCACAAACCCAATATTATGGAACTGGTCGTCGTAAAAGTTCAGTTGCACGTGTTTTTGCACGTCCTGGCAAAGGCGAGATTAAAATTAACAATGCAACGCTAGATACTTATTTTGGCCGCGAAACTGATCGTATGATTGTTCGTCAGCCACTAGAAACAGCAGAAGCAATGGAGAAATTTGACCTTCTTATCACTGTAAAAGGTGGTGGAACATCAGGTCAAGCCGGTGCTATTAGATTGGGGATTACCCGGGCATTAATGGAGTTTGATGGCGAGTTACGTCCTGCCCTTCGCAAAGCAGGTTTTGTAACACGTGATTCACGTGAAGTTGAGCGTAAAAAAGTTGGTCTTCACAAAGCGAGAAAACGTCCTCAGTACTCAAAACGTTAATCGTATTGCTTCAAATAAGAGCGAAAGTTCTTACCGTTTTAAAAAAAGCCCATTATTAAAATGGGCTTTTTTTTGTGCAAAAGGAAAAGAAATCGGTGTGTTGGTATCTTTTTAAAGGTTGGTCTATACTTCAAACATGATTATTTAGATACTGATTGATGGCAGACTATAAAGAGAAGTATAGGCGTGCATTAAAAGAGCTGGATGAGTCCGAGCAAAAGGCGACGGATAGTATTCAGGCGTTGTATCAAGTACTAATGTCGATATTAAAAGGAGTTAAAGGGCACCATAAGGCAATAGATAAAGCGATTAACTCGTTACCTAGGAATACGCCCAATGGTGAAGGAGCACCTGTTGAAGCATTAAGTCGTGTAAGAGACTTAGTGATAAGCTATTTTGATAAAGACGATTTACGTTCAGCAATTACCACGTTAGATATTCTGTTAGAAAATTTAAAAATGTCAGATGTATTGGGTGATGATGTTGAGATCTTGCAAAAAGATGCCGCTAAGATTCGTACTCCAAATGAGTTAAAAGCTTTTACCCGAAAAGTCGTTAATTTAATAGTTGGGGCGCTTTTTGATAATAGTGGTCCTTCAATTAAAGCTTCTTTAAACGGATTAAAGGGTGATCTAACACGTCAATTAGGAAGTCTTGAAGCATTAGACGCCGGGCTTGCAGAGTCGATTAAGGTGGCTGGGTTACATAAAGATATTGAGAGGATTGCCAACTTATCTGACCTTAGTACTTTTCATAAAGAAACTTTTGATGTGCTAGGAAACGGCATCGTAAACAAGAATGAGCTTATTGTTGAGTTCTCTGGGCTTGTTGAAACAGTTATTCATAAGTTGGCTGAACTTTCTTCAGATCTTAGGCAAGCAGGAGCTGAAGAAGCAGATGAATTAAAAGATCGATGGCGGTTGACTGAGTTGATGGGTGGTCAGGTTAAAACATTGCAAGAGTCGGTGTTGCAAGCAGATAATTTAGCGTTATTAAAGACCTTGCTGACCAAACGGCTTGCTGAGTTTAGTCAAACAGTCTCTGAGTTTACCGAGGTAGAAAGGTGTCGAGTAGGTGAAGCCGAAGGGTATGCATTTTCCGTAGCGAATAAATTAAAAAAAATGGAGTTACAAGTTCAAGAGCTGAAATTATCGCTAATACAGGCACATAAAGAAGCACTGGTTGATGTGTTGACTGGGGTTGCAAATAGGCGAGCGTTTGATGAGCGTATTAGGCTCGAGTACGAGCGCTGGAAACGAAATGCAGAGCCTTTGGTGTTGGCGGTGTTAGATATTGACCGTTTTAAAAAAATTAATGATACGTATGGGCACTCTGTAGGTGACAAGGTGTTATGCACGATTAGCCAGTTAATTAATAAGCAGGTACGAGAAAGTGATTTCTTTGGTCGAATTGGCGGCGAAGAATTTGCTGTTATTTTTACAGGTAGTGACCTTGATAGTGGGTTAAAAAGGTTAGAGCAATTTCGAAAAAGTGTAGAAGATTGTAAGTTTGGTTATCAAGGTAAACGACTTACAATAACAATGTCTGTTGGTTGTGCCGAGTTTGCTCCTGGAGATACGGTAAGTGATGTTTATGGAAGGGCTGATCAGGCCTTGTATAAAGCTAAAAGTTTAGGAAGGAACCAATGCTTGAGTGAGCGGGCAATATAATCCTTAAATGTTTGGCGTAGTTAGCGGCGCGCTTGTAATGTCGTTATCGCTTGGTGAGTGCTTAAAAAAATATTTTCCATGCCTATCTTTTTTAGAAACTCAGTATCTTTCAGCTTATCCATAACCGGACCTTTTATTTCAGCTAAGTGTAGCTGAATGTTGGCTTTTTCAAGTCGGTAAAGAATGTCACTTAAGGATTGTAGCGCGCTGGTGTCAATGAAGCTTATCGACTGACAAATAAGTACAATATGGTTAATCGACTGGTTGTCCGCAACCAACCCCATAATATTGTCTTCAAGGTAGTTTGTGTTAGCAAAATAAAGGTTTTCGTCAACGCGTATGGCAAGAATTTCTTTATCCGTTTTTACTTTATAGCGCTTGATGTTTCTATAATGCTCAGAGTTTCCCACTTGCCCAACTACAGCAATATGAGGTTGGCTGCTTCTATGTAGGTATAAGCCAATAGAGATAATAATGCCAGCCAGAATGCCGCTTTCTACATTAATAAATAACACAGTAAGAAAAGTTATTAACATCAAAGTGGCCTCTGTACGGTCGTAGCGCCATGTGTGTTTAAGGGTGTGTGTGTCAATGAGAGGTAGTACGGCAAATATAATAACTGCACTGAGTGCAGCCTTTGGTAAAAAAAAGAATAAGGGTGTTAAAACAGACAGAGTCAAACCAACTAAACAAGCCGTAATAATAGACGCCAAGGGGGAGTTAGCGCCGGCGGTGAAATTAACCATCGAACGACCAAATCCTCCAGCTACTGGATAGCCACCACTAAGAGCTGATGAGATATTGGCAGCACTGAGTCCTAAGAGTTCCTTATTCGCATCGATTTTTTGTCGTTTCTGCCCTGCCATGGATTTTGCAATAGAAACACTTTCTAGATAACCAATTAAAGCGATAAGCAGGGCAGAGGGAAGGAGTTGTTTAAATAGTTGCTCATCGTAATTAGGCAGAATAATATGAGGAAGCCCTGGTGGAATATAACCAACCACGGATACCTCAAATCGTGTATTTAAATGGAAATAATAAACAACAAGAGTGCCAGTAACGGCAACAATAAGAGGGCCAGAATTCGATATAAACTTTATGCTGTTAGGGTTAAATGCTTTTTTCTTTAAGAGGTTTGCTAAAGGGCCTTTAAACCACCATAGAAGCATTAAGCTGCAAACTCCGAGGATGCTTGTTGCTAGGTGTCCTTGGGGAAGTTGGGTAACGATATGGGTTATAGCCTGGTAAGGGGCGAGCCCTTCGGTGATGTTTAAACCAACAATATGTTTTACTTGGCTTAAGGCGATAATGATAGCTGAGGCGCTAATAAACCCGGAAACAACGGGGTGACTTAGAAAATTTATAATACTACCTAACCTAGCTGCTCGCATTAATAGCAAGATGATGCCAGTTAATAAAGCCAGAGTGTTTGCTGCGTTTATTACTTCGTCAATATTGCTGATGCCTAATTCGGCGATAGTGGCGCCTGTCATTAACGACATAATACCGACCGGCCCAATGGCCAATGTTCGACTACTGCCGAAAGCGGCGTATAAAATGATTGGAAGAACGGATGAATACAGGGCTACTTCGGCGGGGAGGCCTGCCAACAGACCATATGCCATAGATTGAGGAATAAGGACAATAGCAACAATGACGCCAGCAATTAAATCCCCCTTTAATTGAGCGGTTTGGTACGTCTTGATCCAGCTTGGTAGAAGCATGATGTAAAACCTTATTGCGCCGTATTTTTATCATTCGTAACGCACCTGAGCTAAATGCAGGGGTAACGTTCTTTGACAGAATTTATAGGTATATTAAATTAGCATAAATATATAATAACTTTATTAAGCTGTTGTTTAAAATTGACTTCAATCATTTTTTTTGTTGCAATGCAATAAAATTCTGTCTCTTATACACATCTGACGCTGCCGACGAAGCTAGAAGTG